>CAJUFC010000176.1 GCA_910585565.1 uncultured Eggerthellaceae bacterium
ATGAAGATGACCGCGTTCAGCGGGGAGTTGGTGCGCTTGTCCATCTTGGCCATGAACTTCGGCAGGCAGCCGCCCTTCGCCATGGTGAACATGACGAACGCGATGGAATTCTGCTGCGCGATGGCCGTGAACACGCCTTGGGCCAGCGCCACGCCCACGGCGCACACCACCATGAGCCACGGCCCCGCAGCCACCTTCGCCACCACGTAGAACGCGTTGTCCGTGTTGCCCGCGAACGCCGCGCCTGACGGGTCGATGCAGGTGGCGATGAAGCATTGCAGCACGTACAGGACGCAGAGCAGGATGGCCATCACCATCATGGCGCGCGACGGCCCGTGCTTCGGATCCTTCGCCTCTTGCGTCAGCGTGGCGATGGCGCCGAAGCCCACATAGGACATGACGGCCAAGGACACGGCCGACATGGTGCCGCCCAGTTCGAACTTGCCCGGGTTGAAGATGTTGGCCGGTGAGAAGTTCGCGCTCTCAGGATGCTGCACCACGAACACCACGCCGCAGATGACGAACAGCGCCAAGATGACCAGCTGCGCCACCAGCGCCACCTTGTTCACCACCATGGCCGTCTTCATGCCTATGAGCGACACGATGGCCACGATGGCCAAGAAGCCGAAGCACAAGACCAGGATGGGCACGTCCGGCACCATGCTGTGGATGGCGATGGCTGCGATCAGATACACCATGGCCGGGCTGACCAGGTATTGCAAGAGCATCAGCCAGCCGGCGATGAAGCCGGGCATCTTCCCGAACACATGGCTCACATAGGTGAAGATGGACCCGGACGACGGGAAGTGCTGGATCATGATGCCGAAGGAGAACACGGAGAACAGCACCGCAACGAATCCGATGAGGAACGCGAGCGTGGGCATGCCGCCGGAATCCGCGAACACGCCGCCGTAGACGGCCATGGGGGAAATGGGCACCATGGTGATCAAGCCCCACACCACCATGTCCTTCACCGTGAGCGTGGCCTTGAAGCTGCTGCCCACTTTCTGCTTGGTGGCGACCGTGGGCTTCGTCACCATGTCCCCATTGTTCTCCGGCATGGACACGCGCGCATCATGCGCGGCCTGGTCGGCGGGCGACAGGGACACCGCTTTCGTTGCAGGCGCTGCGGCTGCGGCTGCGGAGGCTGCCGCCGCTGGCACCTGCTCTTTCTTGATGGTCTCAGTCATTTCGAACACCTCTCATCCCCATGCGGGTCGCGCGCTGTTCGGGCGCGCGACCCGCTTCTGCAACCACGTGCGCTTCACTCCTTGCTGCGATCGGTCGATGCGCCCGGCGCATCCTCCGGAAGCTGCGCTGCCTGCTGCGGTGTTCGGCCAGCGGCTGCCCCGGGAGCGCCCGTGGCCTTCTTCGCCTGATCGGCCGCCGCCGTGGCTTCCTTGACCTTGCGCTCAGCTTCCAGAAGCTGGCTGTCCGCCTCCACTTGGTCTTCGTAGGCCTGTGCCTGCACGGCAGCTTGGTGCGCCTTCTGTTCGTATTCCGTTTCCGCAGCCAACGCCTCATGTTCTGCCTTCGTGGCGGCAGCAGCGTCAGCGGCCACGTCCGTGGGAATCTTCACCGCTTCCACCGCAGCAGCCGGTGCGGGCGGCACGTCCGGGGCGATCTGCACCGGTTCGGTGCTGTGCGCCTGCTGCACTGCAGCGGCGCTCTTCTTGAGGCCCGCAGTGGCCGCGTCGCCGATGCCGGCCTTCTGGGAGATGATGGCGGGCTGGCTCATGGGGATGGCGCCCAGTGCACCGGTGGCGGTACCGTTCGTCTTCACCGGATGATTCATGGCGGCCGGGTCATCGCCCGCTTCGATGGACGGCGAAGACGGATGGTGCTTGCCCGGCACGTATTCATCCGGCAGCACGATCTGTTCGTTCGGATCCCACAGCTTCTTGATGGGCATGCCCATGGGGTTCTGGTCTTCGCTCATCATCTCTGACGGCACGTTGGAGAGCACTTTGCCCGGCTTCTTCAGGCCTTCGATCTGCCAGGTGAACGGGGCGAACACATTGCTCTTGTCCACCCAGTCATGCCGCTTGGACATCTGATACATCACGAAGCAGATGGCGAACGTGACCGCGATGATGGCCAAGATGACCACCACGTAGGTGACGGGACTCCCCACTTCTTCGGCCACCTGGGCCGGGGGGATGATGGCCAGCACGATGCCGAAGAGGCAAGCCGCAAGGCCCACGCCAGCCACCAGCCACGCGCCCACGCTGCCACCGGGTACCTTGAACAGGCGCGGACGGTTCGGCTGGTCATGGCGCAGCTTCAAGAACGACACGAACATCAGCACGTAGTACATCATGTACAGGATGGTGATGGCCTGCGTGATGAGGACGACGAAGCCCTCGATGTTCGGGATGAGGAAGCACAGGAACGCGACGAGCGTCATGAACGCCATCTGCAGGTACATAAGGCGGCTCGGCATGCCGTGCTTGTTCGAGTTCTGCAGGATCTTGGGCAGGAAGCCCGAACGGCCCGCTTGGCCTAGCATGAACGACGGGCCCGCCATGTTGGTGACGAGCGACGCCATGGAAGCGCCCAGGCCGACCCACACGAACGCGACGTAGATCCACGGGCAGTTGAAGGTGGCGCCCAAGATCTTGTAGGTCTGGTACAAGCCATATACCAGGTTCATGTCCTGCTTCGGCGTGACGATGGCGATGCAGACGGTGCCCGCGATGAAGATGATCAGCGTCAAGATCATGGCGATGAAGATAGACAGAGGGAACTCCTTTTGCGGCTTCTTCAGCTGCTTGATGTGAGCAGCGTTCATGTCGATGCCCGCAAAGCTGAAGAACACGCCGGCAGCCAGCGCCAGGTTGGTGAGGCTAAAGCCGCTGCCGAAGGGATTGAACGCCTCGGGCGTGGGCGTCACGTTGGACACGTTGCCCTGCGCCAGCCACACGACGGTGAAGATGACGATGAATGCCAGCGGGATGAACGTGCCGATGATGACGCCGTACTTGGTCAGGCGCGCGAACGCCTTCACGCCGTGGGTGGATATCCACGTGAGCCCCCAGTAGTACGCCAGCCACGCCAATATGATGAAGATCTGGTTGGTGGGGTTGTTCATGAACTGGACCGCCCAGTCCCAATCGGGCGTGTAGAAGCCGATGGTGGCCGACGCGGACGCCACGCCCATGCCGAAGTTGATCGAGGTCTGGAACCAGAGGATCAGCAGGCAGGTGAACGCCAGGCCGGGGCCGAGAGCCTCGCCCACCCAGCGAAAGATGCCGCCTCGCTGTCCCCAGCCGCTCGCCAGCTCTGCGGCGACCAGGCCTGTCGGCAGGAAGAACACAAGCGCGCCGATGATGAAGAGCGTGACCGAGGACAGCCCGTAGTAGGCTTGCTGGACGTCATTGGCCACGCTGCCGATAATCGTCACGTTCATCATGACGAGCGCCATCAGGCTGATGTAGGCACCACTGCCATCCTTGGTCACTGTCTTCGCTTGAGCTTTTGCAGATGCGCTTTGGGAACTCATAATCTCCCCCTTACTCGCAATACAAGTACCGATCCGGAAGCTTCCTTACAGCGGTCATAAGGGGGCTTTATCCGACTAACTACCTGTATGATATATACGCGTTTGGCTGGTCATGAGCCGCGAGAGTACCTGTCATGCTCCTGTTAGCGTATTGACGCAATGCGGGGATACAAGCAACGGACCGGCTGCGCTCACGACCGCCATACGTGGTTTTGCGCATCAAGGAAACGGAGTTTTTACATGCTGCTCTCTATCATCAGCCTCGTTGTGACCGTCGCGGTCGTCATGCTCGCCATCTGGGGCATCACCTCGTTTTGGGCATGGCTCGGTCGCGGCAAGCGCCTCCGGGGCGTCTGCGAACAAGACCTGGTCTCCGACGACATCAAAGACACCGTCGAGCGAACGCGTGCGCTGCGTGCCGCCCAGAAGCTCGGACACAAGGAGCAAGGCCCCGTCATCCGCCTCAGCCGCGCACAGCTGCGCGAGGTGCGTGCCGCCGAGCGCGAGGTGCGCGACAGCTTTCTCGATCACCTGAAAATCGGCTGGTACCAAATCGTCATGATCTTCTTCATCGGGTCGGTTCTGGGACTGCTCTTGGAAGAGGTGTGGATGTTCATCACGGCCGGCGTGACCGAGAGCCGCGTCGGACTCGTATGGGGGCCGTTTAGCCCCTTGTATGGCGCGGGCGCGGTGCTGCTGACACTCGTGACTTTCCAGCTGCGGCGCGTCCACGCAAAGGGCTGGATGGTGTTTCTCGTGTCGATGGTGGTAGGCGGGCTGCTCGAGCAGCTGACTGGCTGGGGCATGGAGACGTTCATGGGTGCCGTCTCGTGGGACTACATCGCTGGCGGCGTGCCGGGGGCCATCACCAAATGGGTGGCGGTGCCGTTTTTGTTCTTCTGGGGCCTGTTGGGGTATATCTGGTACCGCTTCATCATGCCTGACCTGCTCTATGGGCTCGGCATCCCCACCACGAAGCGCAAGGTCATCTTCGTGACGCTGCTGTCGGTCTACCTCATCCTCGACATCTTCATGACCATCATGTGCTTTGACCGCCGCGCTGCCCGCGACGCCGGCATCCCTCCCGCAAACGCGTTCGAGGAATGGGTTGACGAGCACTACAGCAACGCGTTCATGTCGGAGCGCTTCCAGAACATGGTGATAGACGGCACGGGCAACGCCTACGACGCCCTGACCGGACAGTAAAGAACCGAGGGTGCCGGGAATGTTCCCCGCACCCTCGTGAGTTCGCGTTTCAATGGAGTTTGGCACCAGCTGGGGACTCGGCGCGCCCTCGTTGAGGAGCGCGCCCCGTTTTCGTGCTTGTGAGCCTGCAAGACTCGCACCGAAACGGGCTTGCCGGCGGTCCTGAGAGCCGCTTCTCGCTTCTTTGACCCTGTTTAGGCTCCGGAAGGGGCCGGGCCTACCAAGCCAGCCACCTTCCGGGGGAAGGAATTACCAGGTCTCCACGAGCGTCGATTCGGGCGGCCAAAACGCCCTACGCAAAGTATGTGTCGCGGGTTTACCCGCTTGTCATCACTGTCACTTTCACGTGGGCGATCGGCAGGGCGGCGTCATGACCCACCTTCACGCCCAGCTTGTCGGATATCGCAAGCGCGTAGGCAATCCGCAGCCGCTCGCTCGGGTCGGCGCCTTGCCAGCCGTCGTCTTCGGCAACGCCGGCATACGAGAACGCCGCAAGCGCCCAGGCGCCACGCTCAGCGGCGGCAATCTCGCGCCGTTCGCCTGCCAGGGCAAGCTGCACCGCGCCTGCGGCCCGCTCGCTCTTGAGCGACAGGCTCGAGGCAGCCACGCCCTCCTCCCACACCGCACCCTCTGCGGTCTCGAAGAACGCAGCCAGCTCGCCTTGGTCGCTGGTGAGCTCGAGCGCCGACACCTCGACCGGGACGACGGTGCGGCTCTTGATGGCATACGCCTCCGCATCTGGCCCCAGCGCCTCGCGCGTCGAGGCGTCAACCGCAAAGCCCACGCTCACTGGCACCGTCACGTCCAGGCGCAACTCCCACTTGGCCCACAGCGCGAGATCGGACGTCACCTGATCGCCGAACTTCCACTGGTGCGCAAACGTGCCGTCGTCGGTGAACCAGCCCGCAAACTGATATCCCGTGCGCTTGGGCGCCTTCACCGGGTCTTCCTCGGGCACCGTGCCGAACTTCTCCACGTCTTCGACGACATGCGTGCTTCCCGTGCCGTCGTTGAAGTAAAACGTCACGTCAAAGGGGCCGTCCTCCACCGTGCCCGAGTCTTTCCACTGGGCATACAGGCTGACCGAGCCGCCAGCCACCGCCGTGAGGTTGGGCACAGACGAACCCGGCGCATAGGAGGTCCCGGTGCCGTCTGGCTGGGTGTTCCATCCGTCGAAGTCCTTGCCATAGGGCTTTGATGCACCCACGGCGCTCAGCTCGTCCCAACTCAGGAACGTGAGCGTGGCGTCGTCATACGTA
>CAJUFC010000177.1 GCA_910585565.1 uncultured Eggerthellaceae bacterium
AGGCATGGCAAAGCGGCGGCTGGTTCGGCCGCACCGCCGGCTTCGGGGCGAACGCAGACGACTCCTACACAATCGTGATTCCGCCGCCCAACATCACGGGCGTCTTGCACATGGGGCACGCCCTCAACGATACGATACAAGACGCCTGCATCCGGCGCGCCCGCATGCAGGGCTTTCAGACGCGGTGGGTGCTGGGCACCGACCATGCCGGCATAGCCACGCAGACCAAGGTGGACAAGCACCTGGCCGAGCAGGGCATCAACCGCCGCGAGATTGGACGCGAGGCATTCATCGAGGAGTGTCAGAAGTGGCGTGACGAGTACGGCACCACCATCGTCAACCAGATCAAGGCGATGGGGTGCAGCTGCGACTACGACAACGAGCAGTTCACCATGTCGCCGGAGTTCTCGCTCGCCGTGCGCAAGCTGTTCGTGGACTGGTATCACGCGGGCATCATCTACCGCGGTCGCAGGATCGTGAACTGGTGCCCCCACTGCACGACGGCGATTGCTGATGACGAGGCCGAGTACGAGGAGGAGGCAAGCCACCTGTGGTACCTCCGCTATCCCTTGGAGGAGCCCGTTGACGGCATCGAGTACCTGGTGGTGGCCACCACGCGTCCCGAGACGATGCTCGGCGACACGGGCGTGGCGGTCAGCCCCAAAGACGAACGCTACGAAAAGCTCATCGGCAAGAACGTCATCCTGCCCATCGTCGACAGGGCCATTCCCATCTTTGCTGACTTCCACGTGGACGCGGAGTTCGGCACGGGTGCGGTCAAGGTGACGCCGGCTCATGACCCGAACGACTACGCGATGGGCCAGCGCAACGGGCTCGAGCAAATAAACATCTTCGACGAGACGGCCACGGTCGTTGACGGCTTCGGCGCGTTTTCGGGCATGACCCGCGACGAGGCGCGCACCGCCATCGTGGAAGAGTTCGCCTCGCTGGGCCTGCTCGATCACATCGAGGACCTGACTCATTCGGTCATGCACTGCTATCGGTGCCATAACACGCTCGAGCCGTGGCTGTCCGAGCAGTGGTTCGTGGCCGTCGACCAGCTGAAGGGCCCGGCGGCAGACGCCGTGCGCACCGGCGAGATACGGTTCTATCCGCCCCGCTGGAGCCAGGTGTACCTCGACTGGCTCGAGAACCTCAAGGACTGGTGCATCTCGCGACAGCTGTGGTGGGGGCACCGCATCCCGATGTACTACTGCGACGCATGCGGCTGGATGGATGCCAGCGTCGACGAGATAGACGTCTGTCCTGCGTGCGGGGCTGCCGTGCGCCAGGACGAGGACGTGCTGGACACGTGGTTCTCGTCCCAGCTGTGGCCGTTTGCCACGCAAGGGTGGGGGGCTCACGGCAAGGACGCCCCTGAGCTGGCGAGCCACTATCCCACCCAGGTGCTCTCCACGGCGCGCGACATCATGGGGCTGTGGGTGGCGCGCATGGTCATGGCTTCTGAGTACTGCATGGGCGAGATCCCATTCAAGGACGTCATCATCCATCCCACGGTGATGGGCGCCGACGGCAAGCCCATGAGCAAGTCGCGCGGCAATGGCGTCGACCCGGTCAAGCTCATGGAGGACTACGGCGCCGACGGCATGCGCTTTGGGCTTCTGCAGCAGGTGACAGGCAACCAGGCCATGCGCTTCGACGAGCAGAAGATCGAGGGCGCCCGCAACTTCGCGAACAAGATCAAGAACGCTGCGCGCTTCGTGACGATGCACCTCGACGGCTTCGAGCCGGGCGCGCCCCAGCTCGCCGACATCTCTGACAAGTGGATCCTCTCGCGCCTGGCGCGGCTCGTCGCCGACATGGACGCAGCCTTCCAGGCATATGAGTTCAGCGAGGTCGCGCGCCTTCTGTACACGTTCTTCTGGAACGAGTTCTGCGACTGGTACATCGAGTTCTCCAAGAGCCGGCTGGATGCGTCAGCCGATGCCGATGACCGCCTTGCCTGCCAGCGCAACCTGGTGTTCGTGCTGGACGTGGCGCTGCGCCTGCTGCATCCGATCATGCCATTTGTGACCGAGCAGATATACGCCACGCTTCCCCAGGAAGACGGCGCCCCTGAGATGCTGATCGTCGCGCCATGGCCTGACGCCGAGGCGCTTGCGGCATACGTCGATGATGGGGCCGAGCAGGCGATTGGTGCGGTATGTGGCGTTGTCGGCGCGGTGCGCTCGGCGCGCGCTCGCTATGGCGTGTCGCCCAAGACCGAGCTGTCGGTCATGGTCAAGGCACCGGCGGAGACGTCCTCGATCATCCGCTCGCAAGGCGCGCTCATCTCGTCTTTGGCCCGCGCCTCTGCCCTCACGGTAGGGGAGGACGTGGCGAAGCCGGCCGAGTCGTGCGTCGGGCTCGTGGGCGACCTTGAGGTGTATACCGTGCTCTCCGGTCTGGTCGACTTCGATGAGGAAAGAAAGCGCATCGAAAAGGAACTCGCCAAGCTGACTGCGGATGCGGCCAAGCTCGAGAAGAAGCTCTCGAACCCGGGATTCTTGGCCAAGGCGGCACCTGAGATCATCGAGAAGGATACGGCGAAGCTAGCTTCCGTCAAAAGCGACGTGTCGCGTCTGGAAGAGCAGCTGGGAGAACTGGGGTAGCGCGAGCGCAGGACTTGGCGTCCGGCCGTGCGCGCATCCGCGCGTTCGCAAGCCGCCTGAAAGCCGCTCAGGTGCGACCATGCAGCGTTCCTGGGCGGCTTTGCTATAATGACGAAATCTATAGGTCCAAGACCGAAGGGTTGAGATCGAATTGAGCGAACTTCTGTCACAACTTTGGACGCCTGAGATGCAGACGGCGTTCACCGTCGTCGTGGTATTGCTCGCATTGCTCTACATTCTGTCGATCGTGTGGGTGGTTCGCGACGCATACCTGCGCGGCACCACCTGGTATATCTGGGGCATCGTCGCGCTCGTCCCGCTGGTGGGCCTCATTGCGTATCTCTTGCTGCGCCCGCCGATGCTGCGCATCGACCGCGACGAGCAAGAGCTCGAGATTGCGCTCAAGCAGCGTCAGCTGATGAACTACGGCGAGTGCGCCACCTGCGGATATCCCGTTGACGTCAACTACGTCATCTGCCCGAGCTGCCACACGCAGCTCAAGAACCTCTGTGCGCACTGCGAGCGCGCGCTGGAGCCGGCATGGACGATATGCCCATACTGCGCTACCTCGGTTGCAGGCGCCAAGGACACCACCATCCACAAGCCGCGCAGCCGCCGCAGCCGCAGCCAGCGCCCCTCGGCTGACTCGAAGTAGCGCTGCCTCCGCGCAGCCCTTATCGTGCGCTCGATACGTTTTTTGTGAATACGCGTGCCGACCACCCTGGTCGGCACTATGCTGTCTCGGTAATGCTTTGCAGGTGATTTGTCTTCACCCGGCAAGAAAGGAGCAACTATGTTCGTCAAACTGCCCGATGGCTCTGCCAGGGAGCTGCACGACGGCGCGACCATCGCGGACGTCGCCGCATCGATTGGCGCCGGCCTTGCCAAGGCCGCCCTGGCGGGAAAGATCGACGGGGCGCCGGCTGACCTCAACGCGCCCGTTCCCGATGGAGCCACCGTTGAGATCATCACCGACAGGTCGCCTGAGGCCACGGGCATCATGCGCCACTCCATGGCGCACGTGATGGCCGAGGCGGTGCAAGCGCTTTACCCCGGCGCGCAGATCGCCTTTGGGCCGGCAACCGAAGATGGCTTCTTCTACGACTTCGAGCTGTCGCGCCCGGTGTCGCCCGAGGACTTCGAGGCCATCGAGGCCAAGATGGCCGAGATCGTGAAGGCTGACGCGCCGTTCGTGCGCGAGGTCGTCAGCCGCGACGAGGCCAAGGGAATCTTCGCCGACCAGCGCTTCAAGCTCGAGCATATCGACGAGCTGCCCGCGGACGAGGACATTTCGGTCTATCGCCATGGAGACTTCGTCGACCTATGCAGCGGGCCGCACGTTCCCTCCGCCGGGAAGCTGGGCGCCTTCAAGCTGATGAAGACGGCGGGTGCCTACTGGAAGGGCGACTCTGACCGCGAGATGCTGACCCGCATCTACGGCACGGCCTTCTTCAAGAAGAAGGAGCTCGACGAGCACCTGCACAACCTTGCCGAGGCCGAGAAGCGCGACCACCGCAAG
>CAJUFC010000178.1 GCA_910585565.1 uncultured Eggerthellaceae bacterium
CGACGCGATGCAGCGCGACGGGTATGTGGCCTCGGCGATCGAGCGGCTTGACGACGTGGAGGGGCTGCTCGACCAGCTTTTCGCCTATACGCAGTCGGCCGATCGCGACACCCCGCTCGCGCTTGCGCCGGTGGCGGTGCTGCCGGCGCTGGCCGAGGTGCTGGCTGGGCACGTGCCGGCCTTCGAGGGTCGCGGCTGGCGGCCGGAGGTGTCGTTTGCCGACGAGGCCTTCACCGTGGAGGCTGATCGGGCCGCGCTGACGCGCATCTTCGAGAACCTGGTGACGAACGCGCTGCGCTATGGCAGCGCGGCGCCGGTCATCCGGCAGGAAGGCAGGTGCGTCTCGCTGGCGAATGCGGTGGCCGACCCCGAGGGCATCGACGTGTCACGGCTGTTCGAGCGCTTCTATCGAGCCGAGCCTGCGCGCACGTCCGCCGGGGCTGGGCTGGGCCTCGCCGTGGTAGACAATCTGAGCCGCGCCATGGGCATACGTCCCGACGCCCACCTCACAGACGGCGTTCTCACCATCAAGCTGACCTTTCCCGCCTGAGCGTGGGCGGTGCGGTATCATTCAGGGATAGTCTTTCCGGCGACGAGGCAGGGCTCGGGTGCGTGCAGCGTGGGCGTTTCGGTGCGAGCGTGCGTGCGCGGGCGTGCATATGGGCGATCGTGACGATGTGCGCGCTGATGCCCGCGCCTTGGTGTCGTTGCTCGACAATGAGAGAGGGAGATTATTCATGAAGAAGATGCTGGTTGCTGTCGTTGCGGCGATGGCCGTCGTGATGGGGGCCTGCGCGTTGGTGGGCTGCGCGGGTTCGACGACGGCTGCCTCGTCAGCCGATGGCGCCGCGTCGGCGTCCGCGTCTGCGGCGTCAGGTGCCAGCGCGGCCGACAAGCCTACGCTCACGGTGGCGATGGAGCTTGCCTACCCGCCGTTCGAGACGAAAGACGATGCGGGCAACCCGACGGGCATTGCCGTTGACTTCATGCAGGACTTCGCCGATGGGCATGGCTACGACCTCGTGGTGGAGAACACGGCATGGGACGGGCTCATTCCGTCGCTGCAGACAGGCAAGGCCGACTGCGTCATCAGCTCGATGACCATCACCGACGAGCGGGCCGAGGTCGTGGATTTCACGGATCCCTATGCGATGGCCCAGTTGGCGATTCTTGCCAGCGCCCCGGCCAGCATCGAGAAGGCCGAAGACTTGAACCAGCCTGGGCGCAAGGTGGCCGTGAAGACCGGCTCGACCGGCGACGTCTATGCCACCAAGAACTTCGACCAGGCCGAGATCGTGCGCCTGGCCGACGAGAGCGCGTGCGTGACCGAGGTGGTGCAGGGCAAGGCTGATGGCTTCCTGTACGATCAACTGACCATTTACCGCAACAATCTGGCGAACCCTGACACCACGACGGCCGTGTTCATCCCCTTCCAGGATCCCGAAGCGTGGGGCATTGCCGTTAAGAAAGGCGACACCGAGCTCTTGGAGCAGCTAAACCAGTTCATCGCTCAGTCCAAGGAGGACGGCGAGTTCGACCGCCTGACCGAGAAATACCTCGCGGAGGAGAAGCAGGCCTTCGACGAGCATAACTTCAAGTGGTTCTTTGACTTCGAGTAGCAAGAAGAGCGTGAACATTTTCGTGGCGTCGCCGGGCGAGCGGGTGGCGCCACTCAAACGCGCGCTCAACTATCTGCTGGTATGCGTCGCTGTGGTGGCTATCATGGGCGCATCGCTGGCTGCGGCTGGCATCTCGCTCAACTTCGACTTCGTGGCGCAGTACCGCGTGCGCATCTGGGACGGCTTCGTCATGACGGTGTGGCTATCGGTGGCCAGTCTCGTGGGATCGATGCTCGTCGGCATTCCCGTGGCGCTCGGCCAAAATGCGCGCGTGCTGCCCGTGCGGTATCTGTGCGACCTGTACGTGAAGATCATCCGCGGCACGCCGCTTATCGCCCAGATTTACTTCTTTTACTACATCATCGGTACGGCATGGGGCGTCGACAACAAGGTGGTGGCTGGCGTCATCATCTTGTCGCTGTTCGCCGGTGCCTATATAGCTGAGATCATTCGCGCCGGATACGAGTCGCTGCCTCAGGGCCCGCTGGAGGCGGCGCGGGCGCTCGGCCTCACGCAGGTGCAGACGGCCGTCTCGGTGGCGCTGCCTCAGATGGTCACGCGAACGCTGCCAGCGCTCACGGGGCAATTCGCCAGCATCATCAAGGATTCGTCGCTGCTGTCGGTCATCGCTGTCATCGAGCTCACCCAGACCATGCGCGAAATCAGCGCCACCAACTACAACTTCTTCGGCTGCTTCTTGCTGCTGGGCCTTTTGTATCTTTGCCTGACGCTGCCAATCATGTTTGTCAGCCGCTCGTTCGAGAAGCGACTTTCGTACGACAGCTAGCGGGTTGGGTTGGGGCTCGCGGGGGCTGCGGGGGTGCCTAGTGACCGCTGCTGGGATGGCCGCTGACGCCTGTCGGGCGCGGGTGGAGATTCTGTGCTGACTCCGCGCTGTGTCGGCGTTCTGTCGACGGCGTTGGATGATTCAGCTACTATATAGCGTTGGACGGACAGAAGAATAGTGTCAATTACGAAACGCTTGGCAACAGGCGCTTATTCGCTCATTCGTAATTGACTGAGGCTGTCCGTCCAGATAGCAGGAATAGCGCTTTTGCGGTTAATGGCGCATTCCTGTTGGGATGCGCCAACCTCTTTTTTGGAACATCCCATGCATATATGAAAAGGCGTTTGCGCAAGCAGGCGCACAAAGAAGAAGGCGCGCGACCCCTGAGCTTGGAGGCATAAGGGTCACGCACCTCAAGAGCTTTGGTCCCTCTGACGAGGGTCCTCCGCGTGCACCATTGTACCTTCCCGCGGAGCCCTTCGCCAGCCGAGGCCACAGAAGGGAAGGGATTTGTCATGGGATATTCTCATCCTGAAGCACCAGCCTCGCTGGTTCCGCGAGGCGTAGGGGCGGAGCTTCAGCCCGCCCGCCGCCCGCAGGGCGGTCGGGAGGTCGGTGCCCGCATCGTCTCCGTCATGCTGGCGATGCTGCTGGCGGTGACGATGCTGCCGGCTGCGGGCCTGTCGTCCGCCTACGCCGACGAGCCCGTCGAGCGCCCCGCCACGTCCGGCGGGGACGTGGCGCTCGAGGGCGCGAACGGCGCTGCAGGCGAGGCTGCGGCCGCGTCGCAGGCGCCTGTCGCCGAGACGCGCGAGGACGGCATGCTCGCGGCCGATGGGCTCATGTATACGGTCGCCGACGGCGGGCTCGCGCTCGTCGGCTTCGACGGCGAGGTCCCCGAGGGCATGCTCGTCGTGCCGGCTGCGGTCATGCTCGACGGCCGGGAAACCCCGGTCGTCGCGATAGGCCTCGCCGAGGGCCAGGCCGCCGACAAGGTCGTCGTCCTCTCGCTTCCGCAGAGCATCAAGGACATCGACACTGCTAGTCTTGCGTCCGCGTTCCCGGCGCTGCTCTCCGTGGAGGTCGCGGGCGCTCCCTCCTCGCTGCCGGTCGCGGCCGGCGCCGCGTCCGTGCGCGCCGCCTACTCCACCTCGGGAGGCATGCTCTTCCGACCGACGAGCGTGACGGTGCAGGCTGACGACGGCTCCATCGAGTCGATCGAGTGCAAGGAGCTCCTGTGGGCGCCGCCCGCGCTCGTCTCTGCCCGCATCCCCGTCGAGTGCCGCGCGGTCGCCGAGGGCGCCTTCGCCGACGTGCGCGACCTCAAGACGGTCGTGGCGTTCGGCACCATGGAGCGCATCGCCGAGGGCGCCTTCTCCACCGAGCAGATGGAGTCCGCCAAGGTGGTCGTCCCGCAGGCGAGCCCGGCGGTGACCGACGCCGAGCGCGTCAGCGCCAACATGGCCCTCATGGGCGACGCGGGACAAAAGGAGAGGAGAAGCGCCTGGCACGAGGCGGGATGGAGGACCGACGACATCGTCATGGGCAAGCCCTACGGATCGCTCACCGAGACGGTGGCCGTGACCGACGAGGGCGCCATCGAGCGCACGGAGCTCCAGCTCGTCTCCTACCCCGGCGCCCACGAGAGAGCCATGGACCTCAAGAAGCCCAACGACGACGGCGTGGTCGAGCAGGCCGAGTGCGGCCTCGCCTTCACCGTCAAGTCCGACATGACCGCGAGCGTGACCTGGCAAGGCGACAAGACCGCCACGCCCGCGCACGTCGACATCCCCGCCGCCATCGTCATCGACGGCGTCACCTACCCCGTTGCCGAGATAGCGCCAAACGCCTTCGAGGGCGCCGTGTTCCTGCAGAGCATCAGCATCCCCGATGGCGTTACTGCCATAGGCCAAGACGCCTTCAAGGACTGCCCCAACCTGACCGAGTTCGCAGCGCCCTCCATGTTGCGTCGGACTGCCGAAGCAGCGCCCGACGACGCTCCGGAGGGTGAGACAAATCCCCCGATCCCGTCTCAGGAGCAAACAATCTTTTCTGATGACAGCATATCGCCATACCTCAGCACGAATAACTCACTGAGGATGTATCTGAATTTACCGCTGGCAAAATCAGTCAAAATTCAAACAGTAGTGAATATGGTGGTCACTGTTGTGAACGATTACGAGTTTCTGTTTTCTACGACGCGAAACGACCTGACAGGTTATTGGGGTGCTTACGTAACGGCTGATGGCCAGGGGGTTTATCGTTTTCACCACGCTAGTGGTGGCACCTTCGCAACGGTGTCTATTCGACCGCCTAGTGGTTATGCCATTGCGGGGTTTGGCGCAGGTAATCAAACCTTATCGACAGAAGTAAATTCATATAATGAGATTGGATACGTGACGCTGGTCAGGGCTGAGTCGGTTGGGACTTCGCCGCTTCTTACCACCAATTCCTTCGCCGGCACTGGCTCGGCTGCGACCGCTGCTCGCAGCGACCACAATCACGACGGCACCTATGCCAAGGTGACCGACCTCGGCAGCTACGTGACCACCTCTGCCCTCGACGGCAGGAACTACATCACCAAGGCCGTGTCCGACCTCGACAACTTCTACGACAAGGCCAAGTTCAACACGATCTCGTACGAGGGTCTGGACGAGGCAGACTACGCAGGCGCGCTGCCGACGTTCTACGTAAATGACGCTGCCAAGCTGCCGAAGGTGCCCGAGCCCAGGCGCGAGGGGCACGAGTTCCTGGGGTGGACGTGGAGCGGGCAGGCGACGCCGACGAAGGACCCGGGTTCTGCGTTCTCGGGCGGCGGCGCGGTAACTCTGGTCGCGAACTGGGACGAGACGGATCCCGAGACCCCGGAGGCCAAGCACTTCTTC
>CAJUFC010000179.1 GCA_910585565.1 uncultured Eggerthellaceae bacterium
CATGGGCCTCATCAAGGAGGGCGACGACGTGGTCGTGCTCTCCGACATCCAAGGCCTCGAGGACTTCCTCGGCGACATGGACTTCAAGGTGTGCGGCACCGCAGAGGGCATCACGGCCCTTCAGATGGACAACAAGGCCAAGGGCCTCTCGATCGACATCCTCGCCAAGGCGCTTGCCCAGGCGAAGGAGGGCCGCGCGTTCATCCTGAACGCCATGCTGGAGACGATCGCATCTCCGCGCGAGGAGGTCAAGGAGACCGCTCCGCGCATCGAGACGATTCACATCGACGTCGACAAGATCCGCGACGTCATCGGCAGCGGCGGCAAGGTGGTTCGCGGCATCCAGGACGAGTCCGGTGCCTCGATCGACATCCAGGAGGACGGCACCATCCATGTGGCCGCCGTCGACTCTGCCGCCAGCGAGAAGGCGCTGCAGATGATTCGCGCCATCGTTCACGAGCCTGAGGTGGGCGAGGTGTTCGAGGACGCGCCGGTCGTCGGCGTCAAGGACTTCGGCGCCTTCATCCGCCTGACCCCGAACAAAGACGGCCTTTTGCACATCTCGCGCATTGCGAAGGGCCGCATCGGTAACGTCGAGGACGTCTTGTCCGTGGGCGACACCGTCAAGGTCCAGGTGCTGGAAGTCGACGAGAAGACCGGGAAGATCTCCCTCGATCGTCTGGACAAGCCCGAGGCGCCCGCAGGGTCTGCCTCCGAGCGTCCCAGCAAGCCGCATGACGGCGACCGGCGCGACGGGAAGCGTGACGACCATCGTCGCCCTCGCCGCAGCCACCACTCGTAAGAATTACGGATCCTGACGGGGCGAGACTATGATCAGAGTTGCTGTTGCAGGCTTCATGGGCCGCATGGGACAGGCAGTTGTGTCAGCCGTGACCGCCGCAGACGACATGGAGGTCGTCTGCGGCATCGATACCAACGCTGATGCCGCGCAGGCGGCATCAGCTGGCTTTCCGGTCGCTTGCAGCGTGGCAGAGGCGCTTGACGCCACCTCTGCTGACGTGCTCGTGGACTTCACGCAGCCCTCGTCTGCTGCTACGAACATCGCCTGTGCGCTGACGCGCGGCGTCGACTGCGTCGTGGGTACGACGGGGCTTGCCACGGAGACGCTAGAAGAGCTCGCCGAACAGGCGACGGACGGGGCGTGCTTGTTCTTCGCTCCCAACTTCACGACCGGCGCCGTCCTCATGATGCAGTTCGCGAAGGCCGCAGCGCCCTATTTCCCGCAGGCCGAGATCATCGAGTACCATCACTGCAACAAAAAGGACGCCCCGTCAGGCACCGCCGTCAGCACGGCGCGCATGATCGCGCAGGCCAGAGACGGGCGCGCGAGCGAGGCGCCTGGGAGCGAAACCGAGATTGACGGCTGCGCTGGCGCGCGTGGCGCGCTGGTCGAGGGCATTCCCGTCCACTCGGTGCGCTCGATGGGGTTCGTCGCGAACCAAGAGGTCATCTTCGGCTCGTTGGGCCAGACGCTGACGCTGCGCCACGAGTCTTGGGACCGCCAGTCATACATGCCCGGCGTCCTGCTCGGCATCCGCGAGGCAGCTGGCTTGCACGGGCTCGTCATCGGCCTTGAAAACCTCATGGATATCTAGTGTCTTGGCGACAGCCCCTTATACCGTACATATGTTCATGATATAATCGCATACCTGATGCACGTGGCCGCCTCAGGGCGGCACTTCGTCAAAGAGGAGACGAGATGCCAATCGATAACCCAAGATTCGGTCGCCTGATCACTGCCATGGTCACGCCCTTCGACGAGAGCGGCGAGCTGGATGCCGCGCGTACCGAAGAGCTCGTCGACCGTCTCATCGTCGGAGGCAACGACGCCTTGGTCATCAACGGCACGACGGGCGAATCGCCGACGGTCTTCTATCCTCAGAAGATGGAGCTGTTCAACATCGCGCTCGCGGCTGCCGGAAAGCGCGTGCCCATCATCGCTAACGTCGGCGACAACTGCACCGCCGACACCGTGTCGTTCGCTCGCGACGTCGCGAAGCTCGGCGTGGACGGGCTCATGTGCGTGGTGCCCTACTACAACAAGCCTCCCCAAGAAGGGCTCTACCAGCACTTTTCTGCCATCGCGCATGCCGTGGACCTGCCCATCGTGCTCTACAACATCCCTGGCCGCTGCGTCATCAACATGACGGCCGAGACAACGCTGCGCCTAGCGCACGACCTTGACAACGTCGTCGCCGTGAAGGAGGCGTCAGGGGACCTGGCCCAGATCGAGCGCATCATCGAAGGGATGCCGGCTGACTTCGACGTCTATTCGGGTGACGACTCGGCCACGCTCGACATCATGCGCCTTGGCGGCAGCGGGGTCATCTCGACGATTGGCAACGTCTGTCCCGATCGCATGAAGGCGATCGTCGAGCTGTGCGCCCAGGGCGACTGGGAGGCAGCCGAAGAGGAGAACGCATCTCTTCTTCCCCTCATGGATGGCCTGTTCAAGACAGCCAATCCGATACTGGTAAAAGAGGCATTGAGGCTCGTCGGGTTCCCCGTCGGGGGAGTCCGCCTTCCGCTCATCGATGCCACCCCCGAACAATCATCTGAGCTTGAGGCCACGATGAAGGCAGTCGGGGTCGTATGATCTGTAAGGAATATAGATGACAGAAAGCAACACCGAGACCGATCGCAACGAAAACGCACCAAAGAACGCAAAACGCAACAACGAAGGAAAGAAGCGCAAGCCCCGGAGGAAGAACCAGAACAACTCCTCTGGCAAGAAGAAGACCAGTTCGTACAAACATGTCCAATACGAGCACACGCGACCGCACCTGTCGCGCGACCATGCTCGCTCAGATAGCCGCAAGAAGCGCCGCATCCCGGCCAGTCGATACAACTTCAATACGCCGAACAAGGATCCCCAGGCCGAGCTTGAGGTCATCCCTTTGGGTGGTCTTGACGCCATCGGCAAGAACATGACGGCCTTCAAGTGCCGAAACGACATGTTCCTCGATGACGCTGGGCTCATGTTCCCCGACGATGACCATCCTGGCATCGACCTCATCCTGCCTGACTACACGTACGTCCTGGAGCATGCCGACATGCTGCGCGGCATCATCGTCACCCATGGGCACGAGGACCACACCGGGGCGCTTCCGTACCTCATGAAGGACCTCGACCGCAACGTGCCGATCTATGCCTCCAAGATGACGCTCGGCCTCATCGAAGGCAAGTTCGCCGAGCATCGCGTGAAGAACGCGAAGCTCATTGAGGTCAAGTCGGGCGACACCATCAAGCTCGGTTGCATGAAGGTGACGTTCTTCTCGGTCAACCACTCCATCCCCGGGGCGCTCGGCGCGTTCATCGAGTCGCCGGCGGGCAACGTGCTGCACATGGGCGACTTCAAGCTTGACCAGACGCCCATCGACGGCGTCACGACCGACTTTTCGGCCCTCGCGCGCTTTGGCGAGATGGGCGTTGACCTCATGATGAGCGACTCGACCAACGCCACCAACCCCACGTTCACGCCCTCAGAGGCCGAGGTGGGCAAGACGCTCAGGCAGATTATCGCGCAGGCGAAAGGGCGCGTCATCATCGCGTCGTTTGCCAGCCACATCCACCGGATGCAGCAGATCTGCGACGCTGCGGTCGCCAACAACCGAAAGGTGATCGTCACCGGTCGCTCGATGATACAGAACACTGACATCGCGCGGCGGCTGGGATACCTCAACATCAACGACAACGACCTGATCGATGCCTATGAGCTCGACCAGACGCCACCGGAGAACGTCGTCATCATGTGCACAGGCTCGCAAGGAGAGCCCCTGTCTGCCCTCGCGCGCATCGCGAACGGGGAGCACAAGACGATCGACATCGAGGATGGCGACACCGTCATCATCTCGGCCACGCCGGTTCCTGGCAACGAGAAGGCCGTGACGCGCGTGATCAACTCGCTTTCCAAGATCGGCGCGGACATCTACGACAAGAAGCGCGCGATGGTGCACGTGTCTGGGCATGCGGGCGCCGAAGAGCTTAAGCTCGTGCTGAGCATCGTGAAGCCGCGCGCGTTTCTGCCCGTGCATGGGGAAGTCGCTCACCTCAGGGCTCATTCGGCCCTCGCCGAGGCGACCGGCGTGCCCGAGGAGAACATCTTCATACTTGAGAACGGCGACTCGCTGGTGCTGTCGTCGAAGGGCGTGCGCCAAGGCGAGAGCGTCCAAAGCGGCATCATCTATGTCGACGGCCTCTCGGTCGGCGACACGTCGCAAGACGTGCTCGACGAGCGGACCAACCTTGGCAGCCAAGGCTTCGCGAGCATCGCCGTCGCCATCAACCTCAAGAAAAAGCAGCTTGTCGGGCGCCCAGTCATCGAGATGCACGGCATCACCGGCGGAGACGACGCCTACCTGACCAAGGAGGCCATCGGCTCGATCTCGTCCACCATCCAGCGCACGCTGCGGAAGGGCCAGGGCATCCGAGAGATACGACGCGACTCGCGCAACGCCATCTCCTCGCTTCTCTGGGAGAAGACGAAGCAAAAGCCCATGATCATCGTCAACATCCTTGAGGTATAGGGCGCGCCTTGGCACGCGGACCGCAGAAGACAAAGACGAATAAGACGAAAGCTGCCCCCTCTTCGCCGAAGAAGGGGCAGCTTCAGCACGGTGCACCCCAACGTCGGCGCTCGCCCGAGGAGGCTCAGCAGACCGATGCGCTCCTTGACGACAAGACGCGCCGCGACATCGTGGGCGTGCTGTTCATCGTGGCCGGGGTTGTGCTGCTGCTCTTGGCGGCCATGCCTCAAAACGACGCGCTCGTCAGCAACGTCGTTTCGCAGGCGCTGCACCTCACGCTCGGGGTGGGCTGCTTCGTGCTGCCCGTCGTCTTGTGCGTCGTCGGCATAACGTTTCTGGTGAAGTTCAAGAAGGAGCGCGTGCCGCTGCGCGCGACCATCGGGCTATCCGTCATCTTCATAGCCCTGCTGGGGTTCATCGCGCTGTTCGCGCCCATCGCCACGCTCGGTGTCGACGACCCTGACATGCTCTTTGCCGAGCGCACGCTGGAAAGCTATGGCGGGTATGTCGGCAG
>CAJUFC010000180.1 GCA_910585565.1 uncultured Eggerthellaceae bacterium
CTCTGCCGCATCCGGGCTTTCCCACCGATTTGCAGGCGCAGTTCATGCTGCTTGCTGCTGTGGCCGATGGCATCTCCATCATCACCGAGAACGTGTTCGAGAACCGCTTCATGTTCGCTGCCGAGCTGATGCGCATGGGGGCCGACATCACGCTGGAGGACCATCACGCGATCGTTCGCGGGGTGAGCGCGCTCGAGGGCGCGCCGGTGTCTTCCACCGACCTGCGCGCGGGCGCCGCTCTCGTGCTGGCTGGCATCATCGCCGACGGCGACACCGAGGTGCACGACATCCGGCACATCGACCGCGGATACGAGAACTACTGCGCCAAGCTCGTCGAGCTGGGCGCTGACGTGGAGAGGCTTACCTGTAGCTAATGGCGCGGCATTCTGGGCAGGGCACACCAAGGATCGACCATCGCAAGAGGGTGTCTTCTGCGCCTGACGCGTCTCAGCAGCGCCGTCCTTTGCGCCCGCGGGACACGATGCGCCCGGGCAACCCGCGCGCGCAGCAGACCCCTGATGCGGTGCCCATAGCGCCGCAGGGCATCGAGCAGTACAAGCGGAAGCCCTCGGCGCGACGCTCTCCGCAGCACATAGCGCACGTCGCGCCGCGTCCCGACTCGTCGCAGTGGGAGAGCGACGATGCCTACGAGCGGCGCGTGAAGCGCGGATCGTACGTCGAGGAGAAGGTCAAGCGGCGGCATCGCAAGCTGGGCAGCGTCACGGTCATCGTCGTCATCGTCGCCGTCATCGTAGCGGCTGCGGTGGGGGCCTTCGTGTTCTTCAAGTCGACGGACTCCCGGCTCAGCGTCGCTGACGAGTCGGTCGCGCCTGCGCTCGTGGCGGCCGAGAAGGACGCTCCGTATTACGTCTTGTGTGCGGCCGATCTGCAAGACCCGGCCTATGCGGCGTCGTATCCCGAGGATTTCGCCTACATGCTCGTGCGCGTCGACGAGGCAGGGCGCAAGCTCACGTTCGTCACGATCCCGGCGGTGTTGCCGATGGAGTTCCCGGACGGAGAGACGCGCACGCTGCAAGAGGCTGCCGACTCCCAAAGCGACGGCGACGTCATCAAGGCCATCGCCAAGTTCGCGGGCGTGGACATCAGCCACTTCATCGCCACCGACGCGCTCGAGCTGTACGGCATGGTCGAGCTGACCGAGGGCGTCGAGCTAGACGTGACGCAAGAGATCGACGATCCGCGCGCCGGGCATTTCGTCATCGCGACGGGCATGCAGACGCTGGATGCGAGCCATGCCCTTACCTATATCCGTGCCATGAACCTGCAAGGGGGGTTCGAATCGACGGCGCGCAACCGCGTCGCCTTCACGAAGGCGCTGCTTGCGCGAGCGCTCGACTCGGCAGGGCTTGGGTTCGCCAACATCGTGTCGAGCGCCAGCTCTCACATCGAGACCGACCTGACCACGTCTGACCTGCTTTCTCTGGGAGAGACGTTGCGTCCGTTCAGCGAGATCACCGTGTTCGAGTGCGTGACGCCCTACACGACGACGAAATCGGTGCGCGACGACACGATCGTGACCAGCCTGAGCCGGGCGGAGTGGACGGCGATGATGGAGGCCGTTCGCACGACGGGCGACCCAGGCACGATTGGCTCGAACGCCGTCGTGGTCAACGAGTCTGAGGTGACCGTCGAGGTGCGCAATGGCACCAGCATCAACGGTGCGGCGGCCAGCCTTGCTAACATGCTCACGCAGCTCGGCTACAACATCACTGGCACCGGCAACACCGGCGACGGCATCACCTACCCCGAGACGCTGGTCGTCTACACCGACAAGGCCTACGAGGACGCCGCTAAGGCCATCGTGCGCGAGGTGGGCATCGGGCGCGTCGTCAACGGGGGAGACTTCTACGCCTCTGACGCTGGCGTCATCGCGATCGTGGGAGCCGACTGGGCACAGTAGCCGCTGCGCTGATCGGGCACGCTTGCGCGTTTGAGGACGCTGGTGGCGCTTGGGGGCGCTGTCACGAGTGCCGAATCGCCGCAACGCTGTCGCGAGCGCTGCCTGCCGCAGGGGGAGCGTCGTCGGGCTGTTGCCTGTGTTTCTGACGTGTTAAAGCCGCTGCGCCTCATGCTGCGACCAAAGCGGATGGGGATAGAATATAGTCCCGGAAACATTCGCGTTCATTTCCGGAGGCTAATCGATACCTATGACGAAATACATATTCGTGACGGGAGGCGTCGTCTCGTCGCTCGGCAAGGGCATCACGGCCGCTTCGCTCGGGCATCTGCTCAAGGCACGCGGCTATCAGGTCGTCATGCAGAAGATGGACCCCTATCTGAACGTCGACCCCGGCACCATGAGCCCCTATCAGCACGGCGAGGTGTTCGTGACCGAAGACGGGCACGAGGGAGATTTGGACCTCGGGCATTACGAGCGGTTCATCGACGAGAACCTCTCGCGCGAGTCGAACTTCACGCAAGGCTCCATCTATCAGTCGCTCATCTCGCGCGAGCGGCGCGGGGATTTCCTCGGCGGCACCGTGCAGGTCATTCCGCACGTGACCGAAGCCATCAAGGAACGGCTTACGAGCATCGCCCGGCACTCAGGGGCCGACATCGTCATCACCGAGATCGGCGGTACCATCGGCGACATCGAGGGGCTGCCGTTCATCGAGGCGGCGCGCCAGTTCAAGAACGAGCGAGCGCTGGGGGACGTGCTGTTCGTGCACGTCACGCTCGTGCCCTACATCGCTGCTGCCCATGAGGTGAAGACGAAGCCGACGCAGCACTCTGTCAAGGAGCTGCGGTCGTTGGGCGTGCAGCCCGATTTCATCGTGTGTCGCTCCGACCACGAGGTGCCCGCTGGCGTGCGGGACAAGATCGCGCTGTTTTGCGACGTGGCGGCCGAGGCCGTGGTTGCCTGTGTGGATGCGCCGTCCATCTACGAGGTGCCGATTGCTCTGTACGAACAGGGCTTTGACGCGATGGTGCTGAACCGCATGGGGCTGGCGCCCATGCGGGCTGACCTGACGAACCTGACATCGTTCCTCGAGCGCTCGCGCACGTGCTCAGGGCTCGTGCGCGTCGCGGTCGTCGGCAAATATGTCAGCCTGCCGGACGCATACCTCAGCGTGTTCGAGGCCTTGCGGCATGCTGCCGTGCATCATGGCACGCACATCGCCATCGAGCTGATTGACGGGGAGGAGCTGACAGGCGATAGCGCAGACAACGTTCTCGGCGAAGCGGATGGCATACTTGTGCCGGGCGGCTTCGGCGCGCGTGCGTTCGAAGGCAAGATCGAGGCAGCGCGGTATGCGCGCGAGCATGACGTGCCGTATCTGGGAATCTGCCTGGGGCTGCAAGCGGCGGTCTGCGAATATGCGCGCAACGTGGCTGGCCTTGCGGGCGCCACGTCGGCTGAGTTCGACCCCGACGCCGCCCATCCCGTCATCGACCTCATGCCCGAGCAGGAAGGCGTCGTCGACAAGGGGGCCACGATGCGGCTGGGGGCCTATCCGTGTCATCTCCAGGAAGGCACGCGCACGGCGGCAGCCTATGGGGACACGCTCGTGCATGAGCGGCATCGCCATCGCTACGAGGTGAATAACGCCTACCGCAAGCAGCTGGAGGATGCGGGCATGACCATCAGCGGGCTGTCGCCTGACGGGCGGCTCGTCGAGACGATAGAGTTGTCGGGGCATCCGTGGTTCGTCGCCAGCCAGGCGCATCCTGAGTTCAAGAGCCGCCCGCACCGTCCCCATCCGCTCTTCCGCGACTTCGTGGGCGCGGCGGTGGCTCATGCGTCTGCCCGTGCGGGCGCGACGCAGGCGTCGCAGGAGCAGCCTGTTGCGATGGGCGCCGCGCAAGTGACGCAGCCGGTTGCCGCGATGGGCGCCGCGCAGGTGCCGTCTGTCGCAGACGCCAGCCAGGAGGCTTCGTAGGTGCGCGTTGGCGAGGCCATAGACGAGTATCTGTATCACCTGCGCGTCGAGCGCGGGTCATCTGCCAACACCATCGAGGCGTACAGGCGCGACCTGCAAGCCTACGATGCGTTTCTCGAAGGCGCAGGCACGACCGAGCTGGCGGAGGTGACGCCCGAGGACGTCTCTGCGTTCGAGGGCTCCCTCGTCGAGGAAGGGCTTGCCTTTTCGACCGTCTGCCGGCGCATGGCGGCCGTGCGGGGCTTGCATCGCTTCGCGGTGCAAGAGGGGTTCGCGCCGACGGCGCCGACGGATGCGCTGGCCCTGCCGAAGACGCCCAAGCGCCTGCCCGAGGTGCTATCCATCGAGGATGCGGGACGACTGCTGGACGCGCTGCCGACGGGCGGGGCGCTCGAGGCGCGTGACCGGGCCGTGATGGAGGTGCTGTATGGCTGCGGCTTGCGTGCGAGCGAGCTGTGCAGGCTTGACGTCGCGCGCGTGCACCAGCAAGACGGGCTCTTGGTCGTGGTGGGCAAGGGTTCAAAGGAGCGCCTGGTCCCGATATCGGGCGCAGCCGAGCGCGCGCTTTCCGACTATCTGGCCGGGCCGCGGGCCGAGCTCAGCCTCAAGGCGCACGTGCCCAAGCCGAGCGCCCATGACGCCGTCTTCCTGAACGCCCGCGGCGGCCGCCTCACTAGGCAAGGCCTGTTCGGCATCGTGCGCAAGGCCGGCGAGGCGGCTGGCATCGAGGGGCTGCATCCCCACATGCTCAGGCACTCGTTTGCGACCCACATGCTCAAAGGCGGCGCCGATTTGCGCGTCATCCAGCAGATACTGGGACATGCCGACATATCGACCACCCAGATCTACACCCACGTCGACCGCACTCACCTCAAGGAAGAATACCTCGCCTCGCATCCTCGCGCCCACCTCAAGCCATAACCCCGGCCCACCATGCCTCGCATGCGCTAGAATGCCCAGAGACGACAATCATGCGAAAGGCGGCACGATGAGGATGTGGATGGCGCAAGACGGCTCGTTGCTCACCGACGAGCAGCTGTTGCGCCACGTTGCTCACTTCGGGTCACTGTCAAAGGCCCTGGAAGGCGGCGAGGTGACGCTCGTTTCCGAGACGCCTGATATGCCTGAGGCTTCCGATGCGGTCGCTTGCGACGCCTCGATGCCCCGGCAACGCCGAGATCTTCCTGTCCTTTCCGACTTCCTCTCCTGATGATTGGTGGATGCCTTTCATGACCGACGAATCTCTCATTGCCAGCGCCTATGCCGAATTGTGCCAGCGATGGCGCACGCTTTCGGATGCTGATCGGCAGATGCAGCTCGATTCGTTCAAGGTGTCGTTTTCCTACGATTCGGGCTGCATGGAGAATCCCGAGATCACGTACCACGACACCGCCGAGGTGTTTGACAAGGATGGCGTGAGCAACTTCACCGGCGACGTGCGCACCGTCTTCGAGATGGTCAACTTGAAGCGCGCATGGGAATGGCTCAGGCGTTCGGTGGCCGAGAGGCATACCCTTACGGTCGATCTCATCTTGGAAGCTCATCGGGTGCTGACGCAGGGCACCTACGACGAGCGTCGCTGGGAGCGCGGCGAAAGGCCGGGGAGATTCAAGATGCATGACTACCGCGTAGCCGATGATGTGGGTCTGCCGCCCGAGGAGGTGCCGGAAGCGATGTGTGAGCTGGCATCTGAAGTGGCCGACGCGCTTGAGGGCAGGTGCGCAGACCGTCGCCTGCTGGTGATTGCGGCCTACCTGCATGCAAAACTCGTCAGTATCCACCCCTTTGCGGACGGCAATGGCCGCTGCGCGCGCCTGCTGATGAACCGCACGCTCATGGTGGCCGGCCTGCCTCCGCTCACCATTGCCGAGACGGATCGGCTCGCCTACTTCGGCGCACTCGACGCCTTCTGCTGCGATGGCGAGCTGACCCCTTTCACGGAATTCTGCCAAATCCAATCCCTCCGCACCTGGGAGGGCCTTGTGTCTTCTGCAACTATCTAAATCTTTCGCTTGACTTTTCCTATATGTGAAGGTGCGTAGTATCTGAATCGCCTCTTCCGGATAGACCGCTTTGCATGTCTCACGAGGTGTAGGGGAGGAGTTTTTGGCCTTCTCGTTCTTAGAGCTAGGGCGGTCGGGGCAATTGCTGGTTGTCCGTCTTTCCTTGCATCGATATCCGTTATTAGAGATATCTCAATTGTGCGTTCCATGCGTGGAGGCTTGAAGATTGTGTGTTGACTGCCACGAGACGACCTGGACGTGAGTTGTGAAGAGGGGGGGATTCTGTTAGGGTGTGGTGTTGCATCGACAATTCTATATTTCTGGGTGTAATGGCTAACGCTTGGCAACAAGCGCCTATCCATTCAAGCCATTGTGCCTGGAATTGTCGATGCAGACAGGAGAAGCGCTTTTGCAGTTAATGGCGCATCCCTGTCTGGGGTGCGCAAACTTATTTTCTGAAAGCATCCCGCTGTGTTGGTACTATGCGCCCTTTTGAGAGGGCGCAAAAGAAAGGCGCACGACCCTGATTGCTTGCCGGCAGAGGGTCGCGCACCTCATAGGCTTTGGCTCCTCTGGTTGAGGGTCCTCCGCGTGCACCATTGTACCTTCCCGCGGAGGCCTTTGCCAGAGGGGTCTGAGAAGGGAAGGGATTTGTTATGGGAAAACCCTGTCTTGACGCGCGGCCTCATCATGTTGCTGGTGCCATGCATGGGTTTCAGGCGTCAATGCGTCTTGTTGCTGTCTTGCTGACGGTGTTGTTGGCTATCTCCATGGGCTTTGGCATTGAACTGCGGCAAGCCTTTGCCGATGAGCCAGAAGATCGCCCTGTCATGACTGGCGGTGACGTGATTCTCGAGAGTGTTGCAGCGGAAAATCCGAGTGAAGACCCACCCAGGCGTCCTGCGATGAGCGGCGGAGATGTGGTACTTGAAGGCATTGATTCTTCCTCTGCTGGGCGAGTGGCAAATA
>CAJUFC010000181.1 GCA_910585565.1 uncultured Eggerthellaceae bacterium
ATCACCAAGATCATGACGGCCATCATCGCGCTGGAGCTGGGTTCGCTCGACGAGACCATCACGGTGAGCGCGACGGCCGCGTCGGTAGGTGAGTCGAGTGCCGGGCTGAAGGCGGGAGACACGCTCGTGCTCGCAGACGCGCTCAAGGGGCTCATGGTGCCGTCGGGCAACGATGCCGCCATCGCCATAGCCGAGACGCTGGGCGCATCCATCCTCAAAGACGCTGAAGGCTCAGGCACAGCACTGTACAATCCCGACGGCTCGACGGTCGTCGCCACCGATGCCACGGCGCCAACCCAGGCGTTCGTCGCCAAGATGAACGAGAAGGCGGCCGAGCTTGGTTGCGACAACACCATCTTCGCCAACCCGCACGGCCTCGACATCGGGCAGTACGCCACCGAGATGCACTCAAGCGCCAAAGACGTCGCGACGTTTTCGGCCTGCGCCATGGAAAACGATTACTTCCGCAGCATCGTCGATCTGCCGGAAGCCACCCTCAAGGTCACCCGCGGTGCCGCCACCGTTGACGTCGTCGTGAAGACGACCGACTGGCTCATCGGCACGTACGAGGGCGCGTGCGGCATCAAGACGGGCTTCACCGAGAAGGCAGGCGCGTGCTTTGCAGGCGCCTGCAAGCGCGACGAGGCGTATCTGTATGCCATCGTGCTCGATTCGCCGAGCGAGAACCAGCGCTTCGTGGACACGCGCGCTCTGTTCGACTGGGTCTATGGCAGCGAGAGGGACTATGCGCTTTTGAACACCGACACGTTCCTCGAGGAAGAGACGAGCGTCGGGCTCGAGCGCGTGCCAATCGCAGCCGATGTGGCCCTGGCCGACTGGAACGGCAAGACGGTGAGCGCGACGTTTGCCGACCCCAATGCCACGGTCGAGGTGTCGTCCATCTTCGGCAATGTCAGCCAGGACTTCGAGCTCGCTCCGGTATCGGGGGCGGTGAGTCCCGGAGACGTCATCGGCAAGGCGAACTTCTACCAACGCAACGACCTCGTCGCGTCAGTCGACCTTGTTGCGTGCGCCTCGGTGCCTGCTCCGGGCGTCTTCGAGTCTATGGGCATCGCGTGGGATCGCTTCCTCGCGTCGCTTGGCGGCGAGGACCTGGTCGCGCAATCGGTGATCTACAACCAAACGCCGCTGCTTTTGGAAAAGAACTAGCAAGAGCCTTACAATAGCCCCTAGCGTATATCCCCGAAAGAAGGGTTGCTCATGACCAGCGAATGTCCGGTATGCCTGTCTCCGGTGAAGCCGGGAGACGCGGTGTGCCCCACGTGCAACTTCCACCTTGCAGGAGCGACCCAGGAGTTCAGGCCCCTGGGGGACGCTCACGCCGACGAGGCGCCCGACAGGCTGGCCCATGCCCGGCTGCGGATGGTGCGCGGCTCGCACATCGGGGCCGTGTACAACCTCACGTCTGACATCACGAAAATCGGGCGCAACCCCCAAAGCGACATCTTCCTCAACGACATGACCGTTTCGCGCAGCCACGCGAACGTGACGCGCCAAAGCGATGCGCTCGTCATCAACGACGAGCAGTCCTTCAACGGCGTATGGGTGAACAACCAGACCGTGCTGCACCATGTCTTGAGGCAAGGGGACTACATCCAGATCGGCAAGTACGACTTCATCTACGAAGAGGACCCAGAAGGCGGTAACGATGGCAGATAGATCGCTCCTTTCCGGAAACGAGGCCGTGGCGGCAGGTGCTTGTGACGCCTGCGCCACGATCGGCGTCGGCTATCCCGGCACGCCCTCCACCGAGACGCTCGAGTGCTTCGCGTGCTTGGGCGGCGTCTATGCGGAGTGGTGCACGAACGAGAAGGTCGCGCTCGAGGTGGGCCTGGGCGCGTCGTGCGCAGGCGCGCGCACGCTCGTCACGATGAAGCACGTCGGCGTCAACGTGGCAGCAGACCCGCTGTTCACGGCCGCCTACACGGGCGTAGGCGGCGGACTTGTGCTCCTGGCGGCAGACGACCCGGGCATGCATTCGTCCCAAAACGAGCAGGACTCGCACTATTATGGGCTGGCGGCACATTTGCCCGTCATGGATCCAGCCGACTCGCAAGAGGCCTATGATTTCACGCGCGCGGCCTATGGCATATCCGAGGAGTTCGACGTGCCGGTCATGGTGCGCTCAACGGTGCGCATATCGCATACCAAGACCCCGGTCGTGCGTGATGGGGCCGAGACGTTCGAGCGCAAGCCGTACGAGAAGCGCCCAGACAAGTGGGTCATGATGCCGCTGTATGCCAAAGAGCGGCGCAAAGACCAGCTTGCGCGCATCGAGCGCATGCAGGCGTGGGCAGATGCGTGCCCCTACAACAAGACGGAGTTGCGCGAGCGCAGCACGGGCATCATCTGCGCGGGCGCGGTCTACCACTATGTCAGGGAGGCGCTGCCCGAGGCGAGCGTTCTCAAGCTTGGCGTCACCTATCCGCTGCCGGCTGACACGATCGCAGAGTTCGCATCAGCAGTTGACGCGGTATATGTCCTGGAAGAGGCATCCACCTATCTTGCGGATGCGGTGCGGTCTTACGGCATCGCGGTCACCGAGCCGCCGTGCGGGGCCCATCGGGCCGGCGAGCTGTCGCCCGAGGCGATCAGGAGCGCGTTCGGCGTCTCCCAGCCGCCTCATCCCGACGCTGCGGAGAACGTTCCCCCGCGGCCACCGGCGCTGTGCCCGGGCTGTCCCCATCGCATCGTGTTCAAGGAGCTCTCGCGCCTCAAGGCGATCGTGACCGGGGACATCGGCTGCTACACGCTCGGCGCCCTGGCGCCCCTTGCGGCCATGGATGCCTGCGTGGACATGGGGGCGTCGGTTTCCATGGCTCACGGCATGGAGCTCGCCTTGGCCGACGAAGAGCATCGGCCCATCGTCGGCATCATCGGCGACTCGACGTTCGGGCATTCGGGCCTGAGCTCGCTCGTCTCGACGGTATACAACGACGGCGCAGGCACCATCTGCATCCTCGACAACCGCACGACCGCAATGACGGGGCGGCAGGGCAATCCCTTCAACGGGGTGGGCCTGCAAGACCGTCCGGCGCGCGAGCTGGAGATAGACCGGGTCGTTCGCGCGCTCGGCGTCGAAGACGTGCGCGTCATCGACCCGAACGACCTCGATGCGGTGCGCTCTGCGCTCAAAGAGGCCACGATGGCGACCGAGCGGCTGTCGGTCCTGATATTTAAGCGCCCATGCGTCTTGCTCTCGCGCGAGCGCACCGAGCCCTATTTCGTCGCCAACTGCACGGGATGCGGCGTGTGCATCTCGCTGGGCTGCCCTGCCATCGGCAAGGAGAGCGAGACAGGGCTTGCCTACATCGACGCGGACATGTGTATCGGATGCGGGCAATGCGCGCAATATTGCCGCTTCAACGCGATAGTGAGATAGGTGATCATCATGGGTTGCAGGGTGCTTCTCAGCGGCGTTGGCGGTCAAGGCACCATCCTGGCCGCACATATCCTGGCGGATGTCGCCTTGGCGTCGGGCCTCGACGTCAAGGTGTCAGAGATTCACGGCATGGCGCAGCGCGGCGGTTCTGTCACGACGGTCGTCACCTTCGGGGAGGTGGTCGAGTCGATGGTATGCGGCGCGGGCGAGGCGAACGTCTTGGTCTCGTTCGACAAGCTCGAAGCGCTCCGGTGCGCTGACGACCTCAAGGAGGGCGGCGTCCTCATCGTCAACGACGAAATCATCAAGCCGGCATCCGTCCTGACAGGCAGATGTCCGCTGCCGCACGACATCGACGATGTCCTCGCTCGCTTGGGCGCCGTCATGGTGCCCGCAGAGGCCGAGGCGCGCGAGGCTGGCAATGTCAAGGCGCAAAACATCGTCTTGTTGGGCGCCTTGTCCGCGACGCTCGACTTTCCCGAGACCGACTGGGAAGGCGCGATCGCTGCCAGCGTGCCACCCAAGACGATCGACGTGAACGTGAGCGCGTTCAAGCTCGGCCGGTCGTTCATGGCCGAGCGCCTGACCGGCGGCGCGCTGCGATAGGAGGCGACCATGACGGTATCCCAGATCAGCGTATTCACCGAGAGCAAGCCAGGGCACCTCGTCTCGGTGCTGCAGAAGCTGGAAGGCGCAGGCGTCAATGTGCGCGGCTATTCGGTGTCGGACACCGGCGACTATGGCATCGCGCGCTTCATCGTCGACAAGCCCGACAGCGCCACGGCCGCTCTCGAGGCGGCAGGAGCCGCCTTTACGGTCACGCCGGTGCTCTGCCTCAAGCTGCTCGACAAGCCAGGCGAGCTGGCGCGCGTCATGGGCGTTCTCGCTGCGTGCGACATCAACATCTCGTACAGCTATTCGATGATCTCCACCTATATCATCATCAACGTCCCTGACGTCGATCAAGTGAAGGGCATCCTCGAAAAGCAGCCCGTCGAGATCATCAGCCAAAGCGACATAACAGCAGGCGTCGCGGCTCGGTAGGGCCGCTTTCGATTCGCGAGAAGAGACGATGCGCCCTAGAGCCGAAGCGGCCTAGGGCGCATCATATGGGGGATGTGCCACCAATGACGACATACGACATTTCGAAGAAGGGCGACGCGCTGCGAGCGGCGTCTGCCGGGGACTTTGACCAGCTGCCCATATACATGCCCGAGATGGAATGCATGGACCGTGCGGGCATTCGCGCGCTGCAGCTCGAGAAGCTGCAGGCGCAAGTGCGCTACGCCTACGACCATGTTGCCTACTATCGCGACGAGATGGATGCGCTGGGCGTGTCTCCGGACGACATCACGTCGCTCGAGGACGTGCAGCTGCTGCCGTTCACGGACAAGGCGGCCTTGCGCGAGACGTTCCCGTTCGGCATGTTCGCCGTCGACATGGACGAGGTCATCGAGCTGCATGCGTCGTCAGGGACGACCGGCAAGCCCATCGTTGTTGGCTATACGCGTGACGACATGGACGTGTGGAGCGACTGCATCGCACGGCTCGTGCAGATGGCCGGCGTGCTGCCGTCCGACCGGGCGCAGATGGCCTTCGGCTACGGCATGTTCACCGGCGGCTTTGGGCTGCACTATGGGCTGCAAAAGCTCGGCTGCGCTATGATTCCGGCCGGTAGCGGCAACACCGAGCGACACATCCAGATGATCGAGGATTATGGCACAACGGTGCTCATTGCCACGCCCTCTTATGCCATGCGCATCTGCGAGGTGGGAGAGCAGCTGGGATACGACTGGAAGCGCTCGCCTCTGCGCGTGGGCCTCTTTGGCGGCGAGCCATGCCCGCCGGCGCTCAAAAGGGAGCTCGAGGAGCGCATGCATATCGTGTGCACAGACAACTATGGGCTGACCGAGGTGATGGGGCCTGGCGTGTCGGGCGAGTGCCTTGCCCATCGCGACCAGCAGCACATCGCCGAGGACCACTTCTTGTGGGAGATCGTCGACCCAGATACCGGGGAGGTGCTGCCCGAGGGCTCGTTCGGCGAGCTGGTGCTGACGCCGCTCGACAAGCAAGCCATCCCGGTTTTGCGCTATCGCACCCATGACCTGACGCGCATCACGACGAGCGCATGTGCATGCGGACGCACGCTGGCGCGCATGGACAAGGTACGCGCTCGCTGCGACGACATGCTCATCATTCGCGGGACCAACGTCTTCCCCAGCCAGATTGAGGACGTCTTGAAGGACATCGAGGAGGTCACGCCGCACTACCACATCCTCGTCGAGACCATAAACGGCATGGATGCGCTGACGGTGCAGACCGAGATTCGCCCCGAGGCGTTCTCTGACTCGTTCGAGGCAATGAACGCCATCAAGGCCAAGGTGAAGGCCAAGCTTGACGGAACGCTGCTGGTGGGCGTACAGGTGCAGCTCGTCGAGCCAGGCGGCATCGAGCGTACGGCTGGCAAGGCCAAGCACGTGACCGATGTGCGCGACAAGGCCTAGCGAGACAGTGCCTCTCAGTGCTGCGCATGCGCCAGGTGGCGTCGTCGGGCGCTTCGCGCCGTCGCCGACCGGACGCATGCATGCAGGCAACATCTATTCTGCGCTGTGCGCATGGCTCGTATCCAAAAGCCAGGGCGGACGCATCGTCTTGCGCATCGAGGATCTGGATCGCGCGCGCTCGCGCGCGTCTTATGCCAACCAAGCGATGCGCGACTTCGAGATGCTGGGCCTTACGTGGGATAGCGGCCCGGTCTACCAAAGCGAGAGGGAAGAGGCCTACCGAGAGTCGTTCGCGCGGCTGGAGCAGCTCGGGCTGACCTATCCGTGCTTCTGCACGCGGGCAGATCTGAACGCGCAGTCGGCCCCGCATGAGGGCGATGCTTCCCGACGCGTCTACGGAGGCGCATGTCGACGCCTGACTGCGGCGCAGCGCGCGACCAAGGCGCGCGAACGAGCGCGAGAGGGGCGTGCTGCTGCTGTGCGCGTCGCGGTGCCTGACGAGCGCGTGGCGTTCTGCGACCTCATCCAGGGCGGGGTAGAGCAGCGCCTGCCTTCCGACTGCGGGGACTTCGTCGTGCGAAGGGCCGACGGGGGATTCGCCTATCAGCTTGCCGTCGTCGTCGATGACGCCGCGGCGGGCGTCACAAGCGTCGTGCGCGGATGCGACCTGCTCGAGGTGACGCCGCAGCAGATCTATCTGCACGAAGCGCTTGGCTTGCGCACGCCGGACTATGCTCACATCCCGCTTTTGTGCGCCCCCGACGGACGACGGCTTGCCAAGCGCGACCGAGACGCGGAGCTCGGCACACTCATGGCGCGCTGCGGCAGTCCCGAGGCGGTGCTGGGGCATATTGCCTACATCGGGCGTTTGTGCGAAGAGGATGTCCCCGTGACGGCTGATGAGCTACTTGCGGCGTTTTCGCTAGAGGGCTTCTGCGAGCGGGTAGCGGGGGTGCGCTCCATCACGTTCGATGCCTGAGAGGCGCGGCGCTCTCTTCTTGTTGCGCCGGAGCCGAGGCGTGGCGCCTCGCCGTCTGCCAGCGCTCGATAGCGCGGTCTTCTCGAGTCGCGCTACTTATACGGAGAGCGTCATCGTACTCGCGACGACCATGATCGCGTAGAACGCGCCCAGCACGACGTTCAAAGAGCAGATGGCAGACATTGCCGGGATGCGAGTGGCATGCGTCTTGGGGTTCTTGACCAGGGCCTTCGCGAGGGGATAAGCGGCAAACACCATGAACGGCACGAACAAAAGGCCGCCAGTGTACCAGATGGCGACGATGAGCGCGATGCACGCCAGCCACGCGATGACAAGTCCTTGGTAGAGCCTCATCGCCCGCGCGCGCCCGAGCAGCACCGGCAGCGTGCGCCGTTTTGCCGAAATGTCCTTCTCGATGTCGCAGGTGTTGTTCGTAAGCATGATGAGCGCAATGCCGAGGGCGAGGGGAACCGACCACGCCAAGACGAGCCATTCCACCGTGCGCGTCAAGACCACCGACGAGGCGAATGTGATGAGCATGCCCATGACCACGCCGCTTGCGGCCTCGCCGATGGGAAGGTATGAAATCGGCGTCATGCCGCCCGAGTATAGGAAGATGGTAGCGATGCCGACGAGCGCGATGACAAGCGGCACCCAGCCGGCGAGCCAGATGCAGTAGATGCCCAAGGCGAATGCAACGCCCACAAACGCAATAGCGAGATTGCGGGCGCTTTGAGGGCGTATGTTGTTGTACACCAAGACAGCGTCATCGACCTCGACATTGTCGTCGGCTGAGTCGGCTCCCTTCACGTAATCGAAGTAGTCGTTGAGCGTATTGACGGCCGACTGGAGAAGGACGGCGATGACCAAGAGGACGAATGATGTGATAACCGAGACCGCATATCCGCGCGCGCATGAAAATGCGATCGCTAGGAGAACGGGCATGATGGAGGCTGCCCATGTGTGTGGCGCAGCCAGACACCACGCCAGCTTCGGCGTCAGCCTGCTATATTCCGATGCTGCCGATACGTTGTCGACGCTCATACGGTAGAATCCTCTACGTTTTGAAGTCATACGTCCCTTGCCTGCAAAGAGGTGCCTCGTTGCAAAGCCTATCCCATTGTATAAGCGAGCTCATGCGTTCGCTAGACGCAGATGCTGCGAAACTGGCTCGGATAGCCGTCAACAACAACCACTATCGGTCAGCGGTGTGCGGCATCTGGAAGGACAAGGAGGCCTCAGACCTCATCTTGGGGCATACGAATGCGTTTTATGTGAGAGAGTGCACATCCCCGCGCAAGGGCGCGAGCGAGACGGACGCCTACATCGTTGCCGAGATATGCGTCGACGACCCGCTCGTGCGCTCTGAGATAGACACGCATCGCGAGCTTTTGCAGTTCGCACTACGGAGCAACGGGCTTTCCTTCGACGAGCTCAAGGTCGTGCCGGCGCGACGCGGAATGAAAGAGCGCCATCCATTCCAGACAAGCTGAAACGGCGGGCAGCAATAGGAGGCGTGAGTGGTTGGGCGAGCCAGTGGACGCGGGTGCCTTATGCGTTGGACGTGGCGCCTTCTGTTTCCTCGACGGGCTTGAATTTCGATTTCTTCGCGCCACAGACGGGGCAGCGCCAGCTTTTCGGCAGGTCTTCGAAGGCCGTGCCATAGTCGATGCCATGGAGCTTGTCACCCATGGATGGATCGTATACATATCCGCATACGCTACAGACGTACTTCTTCATGATCGCCTCGCTTTCACGGTTGCCAGTAATGCCTGGTCGTCCAGGCTGTCAACGATTTTCCCATCAAGATGCGAGAGGACTCGTCAAAGCGCTGCCTTGAAAGCGATCGGAAGGCCGGCTGTTGATAATCCATTACTTTACATAACACATATTATCATACATATATCTTTGAAGCCGAGAAGCACCCATTGCTGTGTATCGCTGAGCGTCGAGAGGATTCAGACGCCGCTGCTGCCGAAGCCGTTCTCGCCGCGCATGGCGTCAGGAAGCGTGTCGGTGGGCGCCAGCGTCACCGCAGGCGTCTGCATGATGACCAGCTGGGCTATGCGGTCGCCTCTATGAATGACGAACTCGTGCTCGGCGTCGAGATTGACCAAGACCACCATGACCTCTCCGCGATACCCGCTGTCGATGAGGCCCGGTGCGTTGACGATGCTGATGCCATGTTTGGATGCAAGCCCGCTGCGCGGCACGACGAAGCCGCCAAACCCCTCTGGTATGGCGATTGCGAACCCGCATGGGATGGTGGCGCGCTGAAACGGCTTGAGCGTCGCGTCCGTCGATGCGCGCAGATCGAGCCCTGCGTCACCAGGATGCGCATATGCGGGCAGCTCGTTTCTGGAATCAAGGTTTCGTATCGGTACGTTCAGCATGACAGAACTACTTGATGCTCGACAAGGCGCTGGCAAACTCTTCTACGCTCTTGAAGTCCTTGTAGACGCTCGCG
>CAJUFC010000182.1 GCA_910585565.1 uncultured Eggerthellaceae bacterium
AACGGCCGCCGATGGCGCGGTCATTCGCAGCGTGGAGGCAGTCTCGCCTGGGGATGCCATTGAGGTGCAGGTGTCCGACGGCGTCATGCGGTGCGCCGTCGAGGATTCGAAGCAGATAACCTATTCATTGGAGGAGATAGATGGTCGCTAGCAAAGACGCATTCAAAGACGTCACGTTCCGTGAGGGGATGGACGAGCTCGAGGGCATCGTTCGTCTCTTGGAGTCAGGCACGCTCGAGCTTGAGGAGAGCCTGGAGAGGTACTCAGAGGGGGTTGCTCTTCTGGCTGAGCTGCAAAAGCGGCTCGCTTCGGCCGAGCAGCGCGTCGAGGTGCTCATGGGCGAGCTGGAAGACGCGCCTGAGGACGCCATCCAGGACACGACGCTGCTCAAGGCCTAAGGGCCGCGCGGCAGAACCAACCGAGGACGCGCGCCTGCGCTGCCTCGTCAAGCCCATAATCTAAAGGAGGAACCATGCACGATCCCGATTGCCTGTTCTGCAAGATCGTCGAGGGCGAGATCCCTTCGACCAAGGTGTACGAAAACGAGTTCGTCTACGCCTTCGAGGACATTAGCCCGATGATGCCGACCCACGTGCTTGTCGTGCCCAAGGATCACTACGACAACATCGCCGACAACATCCCCGCCGAGGAACTGGGGCACCTCATGCAGGGTGCGGTCGACGTGGCGCGATTGCGCGGGCTGGTGGGGGACGGCTTCCGCATCGTCATCAACACGAACGACGACGCCTGCCAGACCGTTCACCATGTGCATGTCCACGTGCTGGGCGGCGAGCAGATGAACGACGGAAACCCGCATATCGCCTAGGCTCCGCTTATCGAAAAGCGCCCGTACAGCGTAGTTTTCCCGTACAGGTGTCCTATAATACCCTGAATTGTAGCTCAAACGGAACATAGGGGTGCTGCATGAACATATTGGTACTCAATGCTGGCTCTTCCTCTTTGAAGTATCAGCTCATCAATGTCGAGACCCACACCGTGCTCGCGCGAGGCATCTGCGAGAAGGTCGGTCAGGATGATGCGTTTCACAAGCATGGCATCGACGACAACGAACTGGTGATTGATGCCCCCATGAACGACCATACCGAGGCCATGGCTTTGGTGCTGGATGCGCTTGTCTCTGGCCCGAACAAGGCCATCGACTCGCTTGACGAGGTTGACGCCGTTGGGCACCGCATCGTGCAGGGCGGCAAGTACTTCGACAAGTCGGTGCTCATAGACGATGACGTCATAGCGAAGATCGACGAGATGTCTGAGATCGCCCCGCTGCACAACCCGGCAGCCATCATGGGCATCGAGGCATGCAAGCACTATATGCCCGACAAGCCGATGGTCGCCGTGTTCGATTCGTCGTATTTTCAGACCCTGCCCCCCAAGGCGTATATGTATGCGATTCCCTACGAGTATTACGAGAAGTACGGCATCCGCAAATACGGCGCGCATGGCACCTCGCACCGCTATGTGGCAGAGCAGGCAGCCGAGTTTCTGGACGAGCCGCTCGAGGACCTCAAGATCATCACCTGCCATCTGGGGAACGGGTGCTCGATGTCTGCCATCGACCACGGAATAGCCATCGACACGTCGATGGGCCTCACGCCGCTCGACGGGCTCATGATGGG
>CAJUFC010000183.1 GCA_910585565.1 uncultured Eggerthellaceae bacterium
AACGGGTCTGACGAGCCTGTCGGCGCCTGGTCGAGCGCAAAGAGGCCGCAGATCGTATCCAGCTTGTCAGCGATGGCGACGATGCGCCCAACCGTGCCCGACGGCGGCTCGTCCCCGGCGAAGCGAGGGCGGTAATGCTCGGCGATCGCCACGGCCACCTGCTCGTTCTCGCCGCCGGCAGCGGCGTAGTACGACCCCATGACGCCCTGCACGCTCGTGAACTCCACGACGGCGTTCGTGACGAGGTCGGCCTTGGCCAGCTTCGCCGCGCGCGCGACATCCTCGGCCTCGGCGGCGCTCACGGCTGCATCCAGGCATAGCTTGGACGCCAGCTGCCCCACGCGGTCCGTCTTGTCGCGCATCGTTCCCAGCTGCTCTTGGAACACGACCTCGTCAAGACGCTCGACGTAGTCCTCAAGCGGCGTCTTGAGGTCTTCGTCGTAGAAGAACTTCGCATCGTAGAGGCGAGCGGCGACGACGCGCTCGTTGCCGTCCACAATGGTGGACTCGAAGGCCGGGTCGCCATTGGAGACGATCACGAACTTGTTCGTCAGCTTGCCATTGTCGTAGATCGGGAAATAGCGCTGATGCATGAGCATCGCGTCCACGATGATCTCTTCGGGCACCTTGAGAAACTCCGCGTCGAAGCTGCCCAGCATGACCGTCGGATATTCGGAGAGGTTGACCACCTCGGTGAGCGTCTTGGGCGGCAGCACGACCGTGCACGGGGCAAGCGCGGCCTCGATGGCCTCCACGCCCTTGCGGATGACCGCCTCGCGCTCCTCCTCGCTGGGAACCACGTAGGCAGCGCGCACGACCTCGAGCAGGTCGTCAGCCGCGGCGACCGGATGCGCCCCTCCCGCAAGCACGCGATGCCCATAGGTCTCGTTACTGGAAGCGAACCCCGCGTACTCGAACGGAATGACCTCGCTGCCGAGCAGCGCCACGACCCAGCGTACCGGGCGCGTGAACAGCTCGCGATGCGTGCCCCACTTCATCGACTTCGGCCAGGCGATGGAGTCGATCGCGTCGCGCAGCAGACGCCGCAAGAGCTCGCTCGTCTTCTGCGACGGGATGGAACGACGGGCGAACACGTACTCGGTTCCGCCCTCCTCGCGCACCTCGAGCGCATCCACCGAGACGCCCTTGCCGCGCGCGAACCCTTCGGCGGCCTTGGTCGGACGCCCCTCGGCATCAAAGGCGATCGCCGTCTTGGGTCCCTTGTGCTCCTCCTCGACCGCCTCGGTCTCTTCCGCCACGTCGGAGACGAGCGCGATGAGGCGCCGCGGCGACGAGCATATCTTCACCGCGCCGTGCGGGATGCGGTTGTCGTCCAGCATGGCCGGGATGATGGAGCGGAACTGGTCGGTGGCCTTCTGCAGGTCGAACGCCGGAATCTCCTCGGTGCCGATCTCGAAGGCGAGCGTGTGGGTGGCGTTACTCATGAGAGGCCTCCTTGTCGTCACGAGAGGCGTCCTCGGCGTTCAGCCCCACGACCCGTTTCATGTATTCTTCGCAGCATGCCTTGGCCAGCGTGCGCACGCGCAGGATGTATGCCATGCGCTCCGTCGCCGAGATCACGCCGCGCGCGTCAAGCAGGTTGAACGTATGGCAGCACTTGAGCACGCTGTCGTATGCCGGCAGCGGAAGGCCTGC
>CAJUFC010000184.1 GCA_910585565.1 uncultured Eggerthellaceae bacterium
CCGCATCCGCCGCATCCGTCACAGCCACCAGCTCGGCAGACGTATGGTGCGGCACCGGATGCTCGCGAAAATATGCCGTATAGTCCTTTGTCTCGGGAAACAGCGACGCCATGTCAACCTCTTCGGCACGGCATCGCTCGAACAGCGCGAAGCACTCGCGCATGACATACCAGGTGCATGCATCAAGTCGCTCGTCCTTCGGCAGCTCGTCGAAGTCGGAGAGCAGCACCGGGTTCCCGTACTCCACCGTGATCTTGGGGAAGCGGATGCGCTGCCCCTTCTGCTTGACCAGCTCGGCGTTGCGCACCGTCATCGGCAGCAGCGGCGCGTGCCCCATCTTGGCGATGAACGCAGCGCCCGAATGCAGCTTGGGCGTCGTCTTGCTCTTCCCCCGGCGCGTGCCTTCAGGAAAGATGCCCACCAGCTCGAGGTTCTTGAGGTCGCGCGCGGCCCGCTTGATGGCCGTGCGGTCGGCCGAGTCGCGCTTGATGGGAAAGGCGCCCACGCGCGAGAGGATCTGGCCCAAAAGCCCATGGCCTGCCTCGAACAGCGTGTCGCGCCCGATGAGACGCACCCATTGGGACGGCCGTGCCGCTAGGTAGACGAATGCGACGTCGAGAAACGACGTGTGATTGCACACGACCACGGCTCCGCTTTTGCCCTTGAGCGCGCGCAGGCTCTCGCGATTGTCGACATGATAGCGAAACAGCAGCTTGCACACACCGCCAACGACGACCCACGCCGCGTTGCCGAACCAATGCGGGATGTGCTTCTCGTCAGACACACCGCCCAGCGGCATGTCCCACATCTGCTCCCGGGAGAGAAAAAGGCCCATCGAAGCCTCACGCATCCTGCGCATCGCACGAGCGCAACGAGGACGCGCCCCGCTCGTGCGCCAGCAAGCAGATCTCGTCGATGACCTCTTCGATGTAGTGGTCGGTCGAGTCAATGACGACGGCGTCGTCTGCGGCGCGCAGCGGAGAGGTCGTGCGCGTCGAGTCGACGGCGTCGCGCCGCTTGAGGTCGTCGAGCACCTCTTCGTACTCGATGGAGCCCACGCCCCTGTCAACGTTTTGGCGCACACGCCGATGCGCGCGCTCCTCGTCAGACGCCGTCAAAAACACCTTGAGCTCGGCATCGGGAAAGACGGTCGTGCCGATGTCGCGCCCCTCGATCACATAGTCGCCCGTGGCGCCCACGGCACGCTGCTGCTCCACCATGGCCGTCCGCACGCTGGGTGCAGCCGACACGGGGCTCACGGCCTTGTCTATCTCGGCAGTGCGTATGTCTGCCGTGACGTTCTCGCCGTTCAGGATGACCTCTTTGGGAATGGGGTCGCCCTCGGCATGCTCGAACGCGATGGTGCACGTGCGCGCCAGCTCGCCCAACGCAGCATCGTCATCGAGCGCGACACCCTGGCCAAGCGCCAGAAGCGCAACAGAGCGATACATCGCCCCTGTGTCCAGGCATGAAAAGCCCAGCTTCTTCGCCACGGCCTTGGCGACCGTGGACTTCCCTGCCCCCGAGGGGCCGTCTATGGCAATGATCATTGCTGGCCTGCCAGGCTCTGGATGTCGGACAAGAAGTCAGGGTAGCTGACGCTCACGCAGTCAAAGCCCTCGACCTCGACGGGCGTATTCCCGCACAGCCCTACCAGCGCCCATGTCATGGCAAGGCGATGGTCCCCCCGCGAATCGAACACCGTGCCTGGGTCGACGACGAGAGACGGATTGCCCTCGACGAACAGGTTGTCGCTTTCCTCCCAGGCGTCGATGCCGATCTTCTCCAGGCCGTCGATGATCGCCTGCAAGCGATTGCTCTCCTTCACGCGCAGCTCGCCGATGCCGCGAAAGACGGTCAGCCCCTTCGCATGGGCAGCCACGAGCGCCAGCACCGGCACCTCGTCGACGATGGACGCGAAATGCTGCGAGGGCACCTCGCATCCGTGCAGCGCCTGGGTCCACGACACCTCGATGGTGCCGCAGGGCTCTTTCCCCTCGGCGCCCGTTCGCCGCTCGGTGATGTCGGCGCCCATGCGCTCGAGCGTGCGCACGAAGCCGATGCGCGCCGGATTCAGCGAGACGTGCTCGACCGTGATGTGGCTGCCGCGCTTGAGCAGCGCCGCTGAGCACAGAAACGCGGCCGACGACGGGTCGCCCGGCACGTGGATATCGCACGCCTTCATATGCGCCGGCCCCGTGACCGAGGCCACGCGCGTGCCGGCGGTCGTGGGGACGCCGAAGAGCGGCAGCATGAGCTCGGTGTGGTTGCGCGACGGGGCGGGCTCGTTCAGCACCGTCTTGCCGTCGGCATACACGCCAGCCAGCAAAACCGCCGTCTTGAGCTGGGCAGACGCCATCGGAGCGTCGTAGGTGATCGCCTTGAGGTGGGCGTTTCCCGTCTCTGTGATGGGCAGATGGTCCGCCTCGCTCGGCTGGAACTGCACGCCCATCTTCATGAGCGGGGCCGTGTTGCGCCGCATCGGACGTCGGCACAGCGACTCATCCCCGGTGAGGGTGACCGATATGGGCCACGGCGCCAGCATGCCCATCAGCAGGCGCGCCGTCGTGCCCGAGTTGCCGCAGTCGATGGGATGGTCGGGCTGGACGGGCCCTCGGTCCCCCCACCCGGTCACCAACCCGGCAAGGGTGCCGTCATCTGACGTCCGCATGTCCACGGTAGCGCCCAGCGCGCGCACCGCCTCGATGGACGAGCGCACGTCTTCTGAGTCGAGCACGCCCTCGAGATGGGACGTGCCTTCGGCCATGGCCGCGAACAGCACGGCTCGGTGCGAGAGGGACTTGTCCCCCGGCACCTGCGCCACTCCGTCAAGCGGAGAGGTGAGCGGCTTGATCGTCGTTGCGCCATCACTCGACATAGGAATGCTCCTTCGGTTGGATAGGACTGAACGATACAGAGAAGCCGGCGTTGATCAGCTGGTAGGACAGCTGGCCGACGTCGCCTTCGTCGGTAAGGATGAGGGAAAGCACCGCGTTGCCCTCGGAGAGGTGGTCGATGTCGATCGACTGGATGTTGCAGCCCACCGAGCTCGCGATGTTGGTCACCTCGGCGATGATGCCCGTGCGGTTGACCATGGGGATGCGCACCTCAAGCAGCTTCTCCGACGAGGGAATCCACGCGGCGGGAAGCGCAGCCCGCGCCTCGGCGGACTCGGCCAGAAGGCGCGTGAACGCCTCGCGGTCGCCCGAGACGAGCGCGTCGTGGAACGAGGCGATGATGCCTTCCATCTCCTTGAGCCCGCTCGCCAAGGCCTCGGCGTTGTCGAACGCGATGCCGCACCACAGCTTCGGCGAGCCGGCGGCCACGCGCGTCGTGTCCTTGAAGCCGCCAGCAGCCAGGCGCATGAGCGAGCGGTTCTCGTCGGTGTGGTTGCACGCCAGGCGCACCAGCGACGAGGCCACCATATGCGGCACGTGGCTCACGATGGCAATCGCCCGGTCATGATCCTCGGGCGGAATCGTTATCACGCGAGCCTGCAGGCCCGTGATGAACTCGTGCAGCTGCTGGAACCGCTCGGGCACCGTGCCCTCGTTGGGGCAGAGAATCCAGTTCACGCCCTCGAAGAGGTCGCTTCGTGCGCCCTCGATGCCATTTTGCTCCGAGCCGGCCATGGGGTGTCCGAGGATGTAGATGCGCGGGTCGGAGAACAGCTGCTCGGCGGCCCGAAGGATGTGCGACTTGGTAGAGACGGTGTCGGTGACAAGACCGTCGTAGCCGATGTCGGCGAGCATCGAGAGGTAGTCGTCCACCGCGGCTATCGGCGTGGCGATGATCACCAGCTCGGCATCGTCGGCGATGTACGCGCGCAGCGCATCAGCATCCGGGGCGTATGCGTCATCGACCCAGCTGCGCTCCTGCGCCACCACCCGCGTGCGCGAGTCGGTATCGACCCCGACGACGCGCGCGTCAGGATAGCCCTTCTTGATGGCCGCAGCCAGCGACGCGCCGATCAGGCCAAGCCCGATGACGACGATGTGCGAAAAGGGCGCGCCAGCTGCTGGCGCAGATGTGCTTGCATTCGTGGTCTCTGTGTTCTGTTCGTTCGTCACCAATCGGCCAACTCCGAAAACGCTCTTACAAAAAACTGCCCTCATTGTAAACGTTTTCGGCACGGCCGATGGCAAGCACGGACACGGAATGTCCTCGATGGCGCATGCAGGCGTCTAACGCTGCGTGCAGGCGCGCAGCAACGCCACCTCCGCATCATCGAGCAGCCGCCACCGGCCTTCGGAAAGCCCGCTTACGCACAGCGGCCCCAGCGACTCGCGCCTCAGACGGCGCACCTCGTGCCCCACCGCCGCGAACATGCGCCGCACCTGGCGCTTCTTCCCCTCATGGATCGTCAGCGCCACCTCTGACGTGCGCCGGTCGGGCGCCACGGAAAGCACCTCGCAGCGAGCCGGCGACGTTATGCCGTCCTCCAGCTGGACGCCGCGCTCGAGCGCGCGCGCCTCGCGGGCGCCCAGCACGCCGTCGATGGTGGCCACATAGCGCTTCTCCACATGGCGGCTCGGGTGCAACAGCGCATTCCCTAGCTCGCCGTCGGTCGTGAACAGCAAAAGCCCCGTCGTGTCGCGGTCGAGCCTGCCAACCGGGAACAGCCCCGGATGCTCCTTGGCGGGCACCAGTTCGGCCACCGTGCGCGAACGCGCGTCCTCCATGGCCGTCACGTATCCGCTCGGCTTGTTGAGCATGAGCGTGACGCCCGCCTCGGGAAGGCGCTGCACGACCCCATCGTATTCGACGACGTCGCACGCCGGGTCCACCACCGTGCCCATCTCGCGCACGGTGTCCCCGTTCACGCGCACGCGCCCTTGCATGATCAGCTCCTCGCACTTGCGCCGCGACGCTACGCCCGCGCGGGCGAGGAACTTCTGCAGCCGCATGCTACTCATCGTCGAAGTCGAAGTGCAGCGCGTCGAAGTCGACCTTCTCGACGACCCCCAGGGCAGAGGCGATTGCTTCGTTGGCCTCCTCCTCGGAGACCACGGGCGCCGCACTCGTCGAGTGCAGACGCTCGGCAATGAGCGCGCGCGTCTCGGCGTCGGGCGCGAAGGCCTCAAGCGGCGTCAGGTCGGACACGGAGCGCAGCCCGAACTTCTCCAAGAAGACGCGGGTCGTGCCGTACAGCGTCGGGTTGCCGGGCGCGTCAGCCTGGCCTACTTCTTTCACGAGGCCCTTCTCGACGAGCGAATTGATGGAGCTGTCCGAATTGACCCCGCGCACCGAGGCGACGCCTGCGCGCGTCACGGGCTGCGTATAGGCCACGATCGCCAGCGTCTCCATGGCGGCGCCCGACAGCTTGCGGGTGTCCCACGACAGCACGTAGCGCTCGATCAGCTCATGGTAGGCCGGGTGCGTGTACAGCCTCCAGCCGCCTGCCACCTCGCGCAGCTGAACGCCGGCACCAAAGCGCGCCTTCTCGTCAGCCAGCTCGCGCAGGGCGCCGTCCACCGATGCCACGTCGCACTCGAGCATGTCAGCCAGCACAAGAGCGCTCACCGGCTCGTCCGTCACGAACAGCATCGCCTCGATGGCGCCCTTGAGATTGTCTTGCGTCAGTCCCTCAAACATCGGATATGCCCCGCTCCTCATTCGTCTTCTTCGTCAAACGTCAAGTTCCCCGAGCCTTCGATGTACCTGATCTCGATGTCGCCGAACTGGCTCGCCTGCTCGAGGCGCACCATCTGCCTCTTGTACAGCTCGAGGATGGCAAGAAACGTCACCACCACGAGGGCCGGACGCGTATCTCCGGCGACAAGCTGGCTGAACGACAGGCTCTTCTTGTCGCGGATGCGCGCATGTATCGCCCGCACGTGCACCTCGACAGGAATCGGCTTCGCCGCGATGTGCTCGGATTCCAAGAGGAATATCTCGCGTCGCGCCATCGCGTTGGCCGCCAGCATGCCCAAAGCGTCAATCGTGACCCCCGCCAAGAAGTCGGGCATGAGGCCCAGAAACGACGGGTCGGGCCCGAACGGACGCACGTGCAGCCTGCCCTCGTCGAGGTAGCGGCGATACAGCGCATCCGAGGCGTTCTTGTACTGCTTGTACGTCACTAGGCGTCCGATGAGCATCTCGCGCGCGTCCTCGGTACTGAGCTCGGCGATCTCCTCATCCAGCCCGTCGTGCTCGCGCGGAATGAGAGACTGCGCCTTGATCTCGAGCAGCGTCGAGGCAACCAGCAGGAAGTCCGATGCCACGTCGAGGTCGAGCATCTGCATGCGCGACACCTCGGCGAGATACTGGTCGGCGATCTCGTTGATCGAGATGGCGCCGATATCGACGCGCTTGCGGCTCACGAGGTAGAGCAAAAGGTCGAACGGCCCTTCGAATGCCTCTGTCTTTACGTTGAATGCCACAGTGCTCCTTTGCGGCAGACGCATCGCGGCTGCCCGCGTCGCATGCCCGCCCTCATCGTGCGAAGTGTCAGCTTATCGGAAAGGGAAAGATCAGGTTGCCCACGTTGCCGGCCGTCACGTCCAGGTACCACGAAAACGGACTGAAGCCGATGAGGTACGGCAACGCGATGACGACGATCATGAAGATCGGGAACGCATAGTGCTGGATGGAGTACCACTTGGGCAGCAGCCGCTCGGGGATGAAGAGCGCCACGATGGACGAGCCGTCGAGCGGCGGGATGGGTATCAGGTTGAAGAACATCAGGTACAGGTTGATGAGCGTGAACATCGGCAGGAACATCCCGAGGAAGTAATAGCCAAACGACCCATGCGTCACCGTCTCGTACAGCGGCAGGCAAAGCCACGCAACGCCTGCAGCAACGAGCGCCATCACGAGGTTGGCCGCCGGTCCTGCAAAGCCAGTGATGGCGTCGCCTTTGCGGGGGTCCTTGAAGTAGCTGGGGTTGTAGGGCACAGGCTTCGCGTAGCCGAAGACAGGCATATGCAGAAGCATCAGCATGAGCGGCAGGATGACCGTGCCGAACGGGTCGATATGCCGCAGCGGGTTGAGCGACAGGCGCCCGGCGGCCTTGGCGGTCGGGTCGCCCAGCCTCCATGCCGCAAACCCATGAGCCACCTCGTGCACGACAAGCGCCGGCACGAAGCTAAGGATCGAGCAGATGTAATATGCAATCGTTGCCATGCCCATGGTCTCGCTACCCCTGCTGTTCCTGTTCTGCCAAGCGAGCCTCTAGCTGCTCGTTCAGGTCGAGCCACTGCTCTTCGGCGGTCGCCAGCTGCTGCTTGAGCCTGCCGTGCTCGGCGATTATATCGCTGGATGCCGCCTCTTTCGTATAGAACTCCGGATCAGACATCATCTCGAGAATCTCGTCAAGGCGGACGCTCCATGTCTCCATGTCGGCGTCCAGGCGGTCGATCTGCTTGCGCAGGTCCTTCGTCACGGCATGGCGCGCGTTGCGGGCCTCGGCCTCGGCGCGCTTTTGCTCCTTGGTCTTGGGAGCGCTGCCGCGCGGGCGCGTCAGCTCGCCGTCCTTGGAGGATGCGCGATGGTTGTTGACCGTGATCTTGGTGGCCTGCTGGCCGCCCGGACGGCCTGACGTCGCGCTGGCGTCGAAGATGTCGTCAATGACCGAGCGGTCGCCAGGAGGCGCGCCCTCGAGCTGCCCAGACTTGAAGAGGTAATAATCATAGTCGCCCGCGTAGTCAGTGATGCGTCCGTCAGCCACCTCGACGATGCGGTTGGCCACGTTGCGAATGAGATGGCGGTCGTGCGTGATGAAGAGCACCGTGCCCTCGAACTGCTGGAGCGCCTGCTCGAGGATGTCCGCGCTCGAGATGTCCAGGTGGTTGGTCGGCTCGTCGAGGCACAGCAGCGGGCGCGGCGCCACGAGCATCTTGGCCAGAGCCAGGCGCGACTTCTCGCCGCCGGAGAGCACGCTCACGCGCTTGTCCACGTCGTCGCCGCTGAACAGAAACGCGCCCAGCAGCGAGCGCACCTGCGAGATGGGCCACCCTGGTGCCGCATGGTCGAGCTCCTGGAACACCGTGTTGCCCGCGTTCAGCTCCTCCAGCTGGTGCTGGGCGTAGTAGGTCAGCGACACGTGCACGCCGTACTCGATGTCGCCCGCATCGGGCGCCAGCACGCCGGCCACCATCTTGAGCAGCGTGGACTTGCCCGCGCCGTTGGGGCCGACGAGCGCCACCTTGTCGCCGCGCCACAGCGAGAAGTCGACGCCGTCATAGACGACGTGGTCGCCGTAGCGCTTCACGAGGCCCGTCGCGCGCACGACTTCGTCGCCCGTGCGCGGAGGCTGCTTGAAGTTGAAGTGCACCGTCTTGCGCTCGTCGGGCACGACAACGCGCTCGGCCATGATCTTTTCCAGCTTGCGCAGGCGGTCTTGGGCCTGCTTGGCCTTGGACGCCTTGTAGCGGAACTTCTCCACGAACGCCTCAAGATGCGCGATCTCCTCGTCTTGGCTCGCGCGCGCCTTCTTCAGCATCTCGATGCGCTCCTCGCGCGCCTTGAGGTACTTCGAGTAGTTGCCCTTGTAGAGGATGACCTCGCCGTTGGCGATCTCGGCCACCCGATCGACCATGTTGTCCATGAACGCACGGTCGTGGCTGACCACGATGACCGTGCCCTCATATGTGCGCAGGAAGCTCTCGAGCCACCGGACCGACTCGAGGTCGAGGTGGTTCGTCGGCTCGTCGAGCAGCAATATCTCCGGATTGCGGATGAGCAGCTTGGCAAGCGCGATGCGCATCTGCCAGCCACCCGAGAACTCGGTCGTCAGCCGCTCGAGGTCGCCCTCCTTGAAACCAAGGCCGAACAGCACCGAGCGCACCTTCGACTCGAGGGTATATCCGCCCAGCATCTCGTAGGCGTCCCGCGCGCGGCCCACCGCCGCCAGCGCCTCGTCCGAGGCGTCATGAGCCAGCCCACGCTCCAGCTCGTGCAGCCGTCTTTCGGCTTCCAGCACCTCTACCTGGGAGGACAGCACCTCTTCGAGCACCGGCGCCTCCCCCATCTCAATGGCCTCTTGTTCGAGGTATCCCACGCGCGCGCCGCGCGCCGTCAGGATGCGCCCATCGTCGGGGAAGTCTTTGCCGGAGATGATGTTGAGCAGGGTCGTCTTGCCCGCGCCGTTGGGACCGACGAGCGCCAGGCGGTCGCCCTCTTCCAGCTTGAAGGTGACGTTCGAAAAGAGCTCGCGGCCGCCATAGGACTTGGAGATATGTTCGGTCTGAAGAATCATAAGTGGACAATTATAACGCCAGCCCGCGCAGAACGGCTACGCTCTCCCGTACAATGAGGCACCAGACACCATGAAGGCACATTGCGCCGCACTCTGCCGCGCTTGGCTGCGCCTTGTCGCGCAGTCGCACGCTATGCGCCGCGCTTGGAAGGAGACGCCCATGACGTACTGCTCGCCCACCATCGACCCCACCGCGAACGTCGCCGCATCCGCCCTCGTCATCGGAGACGTCGAGCTCGCAGCCGACGTGACCGTGCTGCACAACGCCACGCTGCGCGGGGACTGCAACGGACGCATCGTCGTCGGAGCCCAATCCAACATACAGGAGCTCGCCTGCATCCATGTGCCGCTCGACGGCGACACCATCATCGGCGAGCGCGTGTCGGTGGGGCATGGCGCCATCCTGCACGGCTGCACGATCGGCGACGGCACGCTCGTCGGCATGGGCGCCATCGTCATCGATGGCGCACGCGTCGGGCGAGACTGCCTCATCGGCGCCGGCGCCCTCGTGACCGGAACCGCCGACATCCCCGACGGCATGCTGGTCGTCGGCTCCCCCGCCAAAGCCGTGCGCCCCCTCACCGAAGACGAGCGCGCCTCCCTCGCCATCAACATAGACGAATATCTCAAGATCGGCCGCGCCCTCAAAGAAGAAGGCCTCCTCTAGCTGGCCCTCAAGGCAGCTTTTCCTATTTCCTCGCATCATGCTATGCTCTGGTCAAAGCTGCATATCATCTGGCTCATCCACCGACCCTTCGAGGAGAAGCCGTGGGCAAGCGTGTCGTTTTTATCATAGGAACCATCGCGTTCGGCGCCTTTGCCGGCGCATTCGCCTGGGCGTTCTTCTTCTTGATGAACATGGGCATCGGCTTTTTGTGGGGTACCGTCCCGGCGTGGCTTGGCCAAGCTGGGTTGCCGGCGCTTTTCTACCCCATAGCGTTTTGCGCGCTCGGCGGCCTCGTCATCGGGCTTTTCACCAAGCGGTTCGGCGACTACCCGCAAGACATGAACACCGTCATGGGCGAGGTGAAAAAGACCGGGCGCTACGAGTATGACCATCTGGGCGCGTCGTTCTTCGGCGCGCTTTTGCCGCTCCTGTTTGGCGGCTCCATCGGCCCTGAGGCAGGCCTCACTGGCGTCATCGCCGGGCTGTGCACGTGGGTGGGCGACCGCCTGCGCTTCATGGGGGCCGAGATGCGCGAGCTCACCGAGGCCGGCACCGCAGCCGTCATCTCGGCGATTTTCTCGGCGCCGCTGTTCGGGCTCGCCGTTCCCGTCGTGGGGGCTGCCGACGACTCCCGAGGCCAGCTCTCCGCAGGCGACATCGCCCTCGAGGTGCCCAAGGCCCTCAAGTGCGCCATCTACGTGACCGCTGTCGCAGGCGCGCTGGGCATGATGGTGCTGCTCGGCAGCATGGTCGGCTCAAGCGCTGGCTTGCCACACTTCTCCGAGATAGCCTTCGGCACGGCCGAGCTTGCGTGGGGCATGCCGCTTGCGCTCGTCGGTGCCCTTGCCGGCTGGCTCTTCTTCCCCCTCGGAGTGCTCGCGCGCAAGATCAGCAGCCTGCTCGGTCGCCATGTCGTGCTCAAGCCCGTCATCGCGGGACTGGCGCTCGGCTGCGTCGGCGTGGTGCTGCCCTTTGCCATGTTCGCTGGCGAGGCGCAAACCGAGCAGCTGGCCGAAAGCTGGACAACGCTCGGCGCCGGCATCCTCATCGCCACCGGCTTCATGAAGGTGCTGACCACCCAGCTCTGCCTCAATCTCGGCTGGCGCGGCGGCCACTTCTTCCCGCTCATCTTCGCGGGCATCTCCATCGGCTACGGCATGGCGACGCTCACGGGCATCGACCCCGTCTTCGCCTTGTGCGCCACCACCGGCGCCCTTTTGGGGGCAACGATGCGCCAACCCCTCATGGCGGCATTGCTGCTGTTCCTCGTGTTCCCCGTGAAAGGGGCGTTCGTCTTGCTCATAGCCGCCACCATCGGATACGCCATCCCCGTGCCAAGCAGCTGGCTCGAAGCCAATCAGCAATAACCCTAGTCCTCCCCGAGATCTTCGGTGCGATAAACGCCATATCCCTCATAGCCATAGCTTGCGTCGATGCCCTTCATGTAGACATCTCGGTTGTCAACCTCGCGGGTCAGGGCGGCCTTGATGAGAGCATTGATTTCGACGTCCTTGACAGGGCTGCGCTCCATCGCAAGCAGATAGTCTTGCTTGTCCACGTGGCTCCAGTCCACGACAACGCCCAGCTCGCGCTTGAGCATCTGGTCAAGCCAAATGCGCATACTGCGCCCGTTTCCCTCGCGAAACGGATGAGCGACGTTCATCTCGACATATTTCCGGATAATCTCGTCAAATGTTGACTGAGGCATGCTCTCAATGGCCGCTACGGATGCCTCAAGGTACAGCACCGGAGCAAAGCGGAAGTTTCCCTTCGCGATGTTCTCCACGCGCAAGGCACCAGCAAAGGAATAGATATCTCCAAAGAGGCATCCATGGATGGCGCAAAGACTGTCGAAAGTGCCGGCAGGCATCTCGTCAAGAGTTCCCGACTCGAATAGCTCCAAGGCCCTTTTCTTCGACAGACGCTCCTCGGCGAGAGCGAGCTCTCGTTCGCTCGTCAACCCAAGCTTGTTCTGTAGCGTCATGATGGCTCCGTCATAAGAAAAGGCCAGCACCGGTTTCCGGTGCTGGCCTGGTGTTCATGGTGGTCGCTACAGGATTTGAACCTGTGACCCCCGCCGTGTGAAGGCGATGCTCTCCCGCTGAGCCAAGCGACCAAAAGGCGGCGTAGTGCTTCCGCGAAGCTATATTGTAGCGGCGATGAGAGCGATTCGCAAGGGGCACGCTCAAAACCGAGCAAACATCTCCCCGACGTCCCTACCATGCCGTCAGGAAAAGCATTTACAATGGGTCCATGGAAACACCCACTGACAGCACCAGCGAGCCATTCGCCCGGCCCGAGCAGCGCAGCCGCGCTGGCGCATCCGGGTCGCTCCAGGCGACCCGCCAGACCGACCAGACGGGTCAGACGGGCCCGTCCGAAACGCCCGCTGCGACCAACACGCCCAGCCAGCCCGATGCGCTCGGACGCTTCTCCCCGGCGGTGCAATCGTGGTTTGGCGCCGCCTTCCCGCAAGGTCCGACGCCGGTGCAGACGCGTGCCTGGAAGGCCGTCGCCGCAGGCGAAAACGTCCTCGTCATCGCACCGACCGGCTCCGGCAAGACGCTCGCTGCGTTCCTGCATGCCATCGATCGGGTGATGGCCGAGAAGGCCCAGCCCACGCGCGCCTCCTCGGTGCGCATCCTCTACATCTCCCCCATGAAGGCGCTCGGGGCAGACGTCGAGCGCAACCTCGCGCTGCCGCTCGACGGCATCGCGAGCGCCATGGGCATCGCAGCCGACGAGCCTCCCGTTCGCGTAGGCATGCGTACGGGAGACACGACCGCTGACGAGCGGCGGCACCTCGTTAGCCACCCGCCCGACATCCTCATCACGACGCCCGAGTCGCTCTACCTCATGCTCACCTCCAAGGCGCGCGACACCCTCCGCGACGTCGAGACCGTCATCGTCGACGAGGTACACGCCATCGCAGGCAACAAGCGCGGCACGCACCTGGCACTCTCCCTCGAACGACTGGACGACCTCCTTGAGACACCCGCCCAGCGCATCGGTCTTTCGGCCACCGTGCAGCCGCCCGAGGAGGTGGCGCGCTTCCTCGGAGGCATACATGACGTGCACATCGTGCGCGACTCAGGCACGCCGGCCCTCGACATCGAGGTGCGCGTCCCCGTTGCTGATATGACCGCCATCCCTCGCACCGGAAGCGCTGGTACGCCCTCTATCTGGCCGCACATCGAGTCAGCCCTCCTCGATGAGATCGAGGCGCACGCAAGCACGATCGTCTTCGTGAACTCGCGCGGACTGTGCGAGCGGCTGACCACGCGGCTTAACGAGCTATATGCCCGCCGACACGGACTGGCAGACGACACCGCCCTCGCGAGAGGCAACGTGCGCGAAGACGCCAACACGCCTGATGGCTCCCTCGGCGTCCGCTCGGACATGGGTGGCACCTCGTCGTTCGGCATCGGCGCACCGGCGCTCATCGCCAAGGCACACCACGGGTCTGTCGCCAAGGACCGCCGGCAGCTCATCGAGTCCGAGCTCAAGCGCGGCCAGCTCAGGTGCGTCGTCGCCACCAGCAGCCTCGAGCTGGGCATCGACATGGGAGAGGTCGACCTCGTCATGCAGGTGGCGCCGCCGCTGTCGGTGGCCAGCGGCCTCCAGCGCATCGGACGCGCCAACCATCAGGTGGGAGGGCGCTCCCATGGCATCATCTACCCGCGCCTGCGCACCGAGATCGTCGACGCAGCCGTCGCGACCGAAGGCATGCGCGAAGGCACCTTAGAGCGCACGGTACTCGCGACGAACGCCCTTGACGTGCTCGCGCAGCAGACCGTTGCCGCGGCCTCCATGCAGCCAGACGGCATGGAGGCTGACGCGTGGTATGCGACCGTGCGCCGCGCCGCTAACTATGCCGAGCTCACCCGTGATGCGTTCGACTCGGTGATAGCGATGCTTGCCGGAGCCTACAACGTCGCCGAGCTCGCCGAGTTCTCGCCGCGCATCACCTTCGATGCCGCACGCGGTGCAGGCGGCACCATCCTGCCGCGCCCCAACTCGCAGCGCCTCGCCGTCACAGCCGCCGGCACCATTCCCGACCGCGGCATGTTCCCCGTCATGTTGCCCCAGTCCGACAGCAACGGCGGCCGCCGGCGCGTGGGTGAGCTAGACGAAGAGATGGTGATGGAGTCACGCGTCGGGGACGTGATAACGCTGGGCACGAGTGCCTGGCGCATCACCGACATCGAGCGCGACCGCGTGCTGGTGACGCCTGCCGAAGGCCGCGCGTCGCGTCTGCCCTTCTGGCACGGCGACAGCGTCGGGCGTCCCTTCGATGCCGGCTGCGCAAAGGGCGCCTTCCTCCGCGCCGCGACGCAGGCCCTGACGCAGCCCGCCACAGCCCCAGGCGCATCCGCCGCTGATGCGCGCGCCGGCGACGCCCGCATCCCGCTCTCGCCCGAATTCGAGGCGCGGCTTGCGCGCTGCGGCCTCGACGAGAACGCACGACGCAACCTAGCCGAGCTCGTGGCCATCCAGCGACAAGCGACGGACGCCGTGCCAACCGATCGCACCCTCGTGGTAGAGCGCTGCACCGACGAGACGGGCGACTGGCGGCTCATCCTGCATTCCCCCTTCGGCAAGCGCGTCCACCTGCCGTGGGCGCTCGCCATCAGCGCTCGCATCCGCGAGACGCTTGGGTTCGACCCCGAGGCGCTGGCAGCCGACGACGGCATCATGCTGCGCATCCCCATGACAGAAGAGTCGATGCCGCCCGCAAGCGTCTTTCGCTTCGACGCGGACGACATCGACGAGATCGTCCGCCGCAACGTCGAGGCCACGTCGCTCTTCGCAGCGCGCTTCCGCGAGTGTGCCGCGCGGGCGCTCACGATGACGCCGCCCACTCCCGGCAGGAGAGCGCCGCTCTGGCAGCAGCGTATCAAGGGAGGCCAGCTGTTGGAAGCCGCCCGCAACAACCCAGGCTTTCCCCTCTTGGCGGAAGCCGCACGGGAATGCCTGACCGAGGCATACGACATCGCCTCTCTCAAGCAGGTGATGCGCTGGCTGGAAACGGGAGAGGTGCGCCTGACGGAGGCAGAGACGGCCGCACCGTCGCCGTTTGCGGCTCCGCTCATGTTCGGCTACGTCGTCGAGAACCTGTACGCGGGCGACCTGCCGCACGCCGAGCGCACCTCGTCGCTGCTTGCCGTCGACCCGGCACTGCTGGGCGAGTTGTTGGGGCAGCCCGACGAGGCGGCCCTCGTGGACGAGCAGGCCTTCGCCGATGTCGAGGCGTTCCTGCAGCGCACCACCCCACGCCGGCGCGTCTCTACCGCCGAAGGCGTCTTCGACCTCCTGCGCGAGCTGGGTCCCCTCACGCACGAAGAGGTGGCTCAGCGAACGCTCGCCAGCACCGAAACGGCCAGCCTCGCCGCCAGCGAGGGCGACGAGGCTGGCGAGACAGCCGAGAGCATCTTCGATGCCCCTTCTGCCAGCCTCAGCGCTGCGCCCACCGCCGAGGCCCTTGAGCACGCCAAGCATGTCCTGGACACCCTCGAAGCCCAGCATCGCGCCTTCCGCGCCAGCTGGGACGGACAGGAGTTCTGGGTCGCCTCCACCGACGCCCCGGCGCTCTTCGAGGCCACCGGCGTGCCCATTCCTGCCTGGGCGGCCTCCAGCACCCCTGCCAGCGACAGCGCGCTCGCGCAATCGCATCCCCTCGACGAGCTCGTCGCGCGCATCGCCCTCACGAACGTGCCGTTCACGGCCGCGCATGCCGCCTCTCGTCTCGGCACCGGCCCAGGCCCGGTCATCGAGAGCCTAGGACGCCTCGAGGGCGCCGGGCGCATCCGTCGCTTCGGCACCGACAGCCAATGGGTCGCGCCATCGGTGCTCAGGCGCCTGCGCCAACGCTCGCGCGCGCTCGCTGAGGCAGCAGCCGCGCCAGCAAGCACGGACGCCTACATGCACTTCCTCCTGGAACGCCAGGGCATCATCCGCCCCGAAAGCGGCATCGACGCCCTCGCGCGCGTCATCGAGACGTTCGAGGGCATCTACCTGCCGTGGGACGCCTGGGAAGGCGCCGTCTTCCCGGCTCGGGTGGCAGACTTCACGCCGGCCATGCTCGACGAGCTCATCGGCGACGGCGAGGTCATCTGGTGCTGTCGAGACGCCAAGCCCAAGCCCGAAGTCGCGTTCTTTCCCACCGATTCGCCACTGGCTCCGCTCGTCATCTGCGAGGACTTCGATGCTGGCGAGGTGATGGAAGCCGCTGCCACGGCTCCCGACGAAGGCGACCGAGCGCCCGAGAACGCCCTCATGCGCTCGGTGGCAGACGCGCTCGCATGCGTCGGCCCCGCAGACTTCGCCACGCTCGCCAAGGCCGTGCGCACGCAGGCAGACAGCGACCCGGCTCGCGCAGCCGAGGCGACCGACCACCCAGCTGAAAGCGCGGCGAGCACCACCCGTGCCGCCGATGCGGCCAGCCCTGGTCCTTCCACAAGCGAACTCGTGCAAGCGCTCCGTCAGCTCGTGCTCGCTGGGGGCGCGAGCGCGAGCTCGTTCCAATACGTGCGCTCAGGCCAGCTCGCCGCCGAGAGCGCATCAGCGCAGGCCGACGACGCGAGCAAAAAAGCCGCATCCGCATCCCAGCCTGCACGCCGCACGAGCAGCCGCCGCAGCCTGCGGTCCCATCTGCATGCCGACACGCGGCGCGCACACCGCGAACAGCGCGTGCACCTGCGCGCATTCGAGCAGGCCATCTCAGGCACCTGGATGCGCCTCGCGCCAGCGCACGAGAGCGATACCGCTCGCGCGCTCGGCATCACCGAAGGCCTGCTCGACTGCTACGGCATCGTGACGAGAGACATCGCGCTGCACGCCAAGGTGCCCGGAGCGCTGGCAGGCATCTATCCCGTGCTGAAGGCACTGGAAGAGGCCGGCGACGTCATGCGCGGCATGTTCGTTGCCGGCATGGGTCCAGCCCAGTTCTGCGAGCGCGAGGCGCTGGAGCGCATCCGCGCGACCGAGGCCGCAGACAGCAGCACGCCAGGCACGCTCGACAGCGAGCCGGCAGCCAGCAGCCCCAGCCACGACGACGCTGGCATCGTGGTGCTTGCGGCAGACGACCCGGCGTGGCTGTACGGAAGCGCCGTCCCCTGGCCCGATATCGCCCTCGAAGCCGCCGGAGACGACCCGGCGCTCGACGTGGCGCGCCTCACTGTGCGGCCGAAAAAGGCACCAGGCGCGCTCCTCGCCATCCGGCAAGGACGCCCGACCCTGCTCGCCACGCCGAAGCTCAAGGGCCTCATCGCCTTCACCGCCGATAGCGAGATGCTGCGCCAGTCAGTCGCCGCCATCGTCTCCCATGTCGAGCGGCAGCTCAAGCGGCTCGGCTCGCAAGGCGCTCGCACCAAAGCGCAGATCGAATCGCTGAACGGCATCCCCGTGAACGACACGCCGCTCGCCCCCGTGCTCGGCGAGCTCGGCCTCGTCTGGACGCCCGAAGGCATGCGCCTCTACGTGAACCCGTTCTAACGGCAGCAGACGCATCGAACGCCCACAGGCAGGGGCTTGCGCACGCAGCCGCAAGCGAAAAAGCACGCCCCATAGACGCATGCACCCCACAGACGCACGCAAGCCAAGCGACACGAGGCCACCAGCCAAACCCTATGCAACAGGAAAGATAAGAAAGATGGTGCGGGCGAGAGGACTTGAACCTCCATGAGCCGAAGCTCACATGGACCTGAACCATGCGCGTCTGCCAATTCCGCCACGCCCGCACGTGCAAAAAGCGCGACTAATAATACTAGATGTGACGCACCGGCGCAAGCGAAAGTTCCCAGAAAAATCATCTGCACGTACGAAGTCGCCTTCGAGGCCATCATCGACAGGATATGCCGCGTCGCTGAGCCCTCGTTTAGCTAGAATATCCCTCATACCAAAGACGGACAAACCCACGCGGAAACGGACAGCGCCATGTCGAACAACGAATCTAACACCTTTCTCGCCCAGCAAAAGATGAGCGACGCCGTCAAGGGCGATCTTGCTGAGCATCCCGAGAAATATGTCATGCTCAGCGGCGATCGCCCCACGGGACGGCTGCACCTGGGCCACTATTTCGGCACGCTGAAAGAGCGCGTCATGCTGCAGGATGCCGGCATCAAGACGAACATCATCATTGCCGACTACCAGGTCATCACCGACCGCGACACGACTGAGAACATATCCGACAACGTGCTCAACATGGTCATCGACTACCTCGCCTGCGGCATCGACCCGGCCAAGACGATGATCTTCACGCACTCCTCGGTGCCCGCGCTCAACCAGCTGATGCTGCCGTTCCTCTCGCTCGTCAGCGAGAGCGAGCTTCTGCGCAATCCAACGGTCAAGGCGGAAAAGGAAGCATCCGGCCATGCGCTGACGGGCCTTCTGCTCACCTATCCCGTCCATCAGGCTTGCGACATCCTCTTTTGCAAGGGCAACATCGTGCCGGTCGGCAAAGACCAGCTCCCGCACATCGAACAGACGCGCCAGATCGCGCGCCGCTTCAACGAGCGCTACGCCAACGTGTTCCCCGAGCCGGTGGGCCTCCTCAACGACTCCGTGGAAATCCCCGGTCTGGACGGACGCAAAATGTCCAAGAGCTACGGCAACGCCATCTCGCTGGCGTCAACGGCCGAGGAGACGGCCAAGCTCATCAAGAAGTCGCAGACCGATTCCGACCGCAACATCACGTTCGACCCGGAGACGCGCCCTGGCGTGAGCGCGCTGCTCACCACCGCGGCCCTCACGACTGGCCGCAGCGAACGCGAGATCGCCGAAGAAATCGGTGACGGCGGGTCGGGCACGCTCAAGAAATACGTGACAGAGTCGGTGAATGCATACCTTGAGCCCATCCGCGAGCGCAGGCGCGAGCTCGAGCGCGACATTCCCTACATCCGCGAAGTCTTGGCCGAGGGCAACAAGCTGGCCAACGACGTGGCAGAAACAACCCTGAACGAGGTACGCGAGGCCATGGGGATGGTCTACTAGCGCCTCCGCAGCTCGCGCCTGCGCGTGGCTGTCACGCGCACCTGCGTGCAGCAACAGCGGTCGCCGCGCGCGGCGCACAGCAGCCGCAGCCGCGTCCGCACGTCTTCGCTACAGCTTGTTCTCCAAGTCCATGATCATGACCTGCACGTTGTCGCGCATGCGGTTGGCCTCCTGGCGCGTGATGCGGTCGAGCTCGAACATCTTCTGTATCTGCTCGAGCTCGATCTGATAGGCCAGGCGCATGATGTCATCGGTCTCGTCAGCGATCTTGAACGTCGTCGTCACCGAAGGCCGAGCATTGGCGAGCACGGACGCTCGCTGCTCGTAGGCCAAAAGCAGCCGGCTCGCGTCCTCGGTCGACACGTTGTCATCAGCGACCTGGCTGCTCAGCACGCCTGCCACGAAGCGCGCCGTCTCGATCTGCAGTCGCTTGGCCTCCTCGCGGCTCTCCGAAAGCGCGCCAGCCTTGCCCAGCCCCCGCACGATGGAGGCGCGCGCACGGCTGAAGCTCATGCGCACGGTGGCCAGCATGCGCTTGAAGATGCTGCGATCGTCGCGATGGCGCAGATAGCTCTTGTACCGCTCAAGGCGGTCGATGTACTCCAAGCCGATATCGCGTGACACGATGCCCTCTTCGACGAGGGAAAGCGCATGCTCTTGCTCCCAGTCATATGCCTGGATGCGCAGGTCGACGTCAATCTCGTTGTCGACGTCAATGCGATCTTTCAGCTTGGCAAGGCGGTCTTGGTAGGTCTTTATCACGTTGCGCGTCGACCGGCGGTTCGTCGGCACGCGCTGTGCCGTCAGCTCCTCGATCACGTTGCGCAGGATGTCGCCCATCGTCTCGTAGTAGTTCTGCTGCGCATCGATATCGGTCTGCTTGCGCTCCTTCTTCGGAGCCACCAGCGGCACGATGAAGTTCGCGATGAGAAGCGTGCACAGGATGACGCCGCACCCCAGAAAGATGATGAGGCTGCGCGCCGGGAACGCCTGACCGCTTTGGATGTAGAACGGGATGGTGAACAGGATGGAAAGCGTGATGGTGCCCTTTGATCCACACAGCGTCACCAAAAGCGCGTTTCTCCAGTCTGACCTGGTGAATCTGCGCCGATTCCCCAACTTGACGTGCACGACCTCCATGCCGACACACCACAAGAAGCGCACTCCCATCAGCACCGCAGTGATGAACAGCACGAACAAGATGAGCGCGAAGTTGTCGATGTCGGGCGACTGCCAGGTGTAGAACATCGCCGTGGGAATCTGGGTCCCCAGCATGACGAACACGACGCCGTTGAGCGCAAACGAGATCACCTGCCACACGTTCGTCGAGACGATGTTCATGTGCGCGATGGACGGCGACACGGTGCGCGGCGCGATCACGTTGACAAGCCCAGCTGTCACCACGGCGATGATGCCGCTCACGTGGATGGCGTTCGACATGAGATAGACCACGAACGGGATGCATATCTCGTACAGAACGTGAAACGTCGTGCTCTCGATGCCGAGCGAGCGGATGCGCCTGAGGGCGAAGTTGAAGGCGTAGCCCAGCACGAACCCGAGGGCCAGGCCGCCGACGAACTCGAAGACGAACGCCACGCCCGCATCCACGAGGCTGAACACGCCCGTCGTGGCAGCAGCCAGCGCGAACTGGAACGACACGATGCCCGAGGCGTCGTTGAGCAAAAGCTCGCCTTTCAAGACGCCCCACTGCCGCTCTGGCAGCGCCACCGTCTTAGACAGCGACGTGACAGCAACGGCGTCGGTCGGCCCGAGCGCCGCGCCCAGCGCGAACGCTGCCGCCAGCGATATCGCCGGGATGAGCGCATGCACCGAAAAGCCGATAATGAGGGTGCTCACGACGACGAGGCCGATGGCAAGCGAGAGGATGGGCTTTTTGTTGCGCCACAAGAGCGCCTTGTCGGCATCCTTCGCCTCGATGTAGAGCAAAGGCGCGATGAACAGCACGAGGAACAGATCGGGGTCCAGATCAACGTTTACCGCATTGCCGGCAGAGATCGCGATCACGGCACCCATCACGACCTGGATGAGCGGCAGCGACACCTTGGGGACAATCTGGTCGATGACGGCAGACACCAGCACGGCGATCAGAAGCCACAGCACCAGCGTCAACATCTCCAAGCGGACCAGCACCCCTTTCTGCTCAAACGGTATGCGCCCATGATAGCAAACATCCCAGAATCGCCGAGGGCGAGGAGCACCTTGCCCCTCGCCCTTGGCGCTTCGGTTGTTTGTCTGGCAACAAGGAGCGATGATTCCACCGCACCCAACCTTGTGGTTTCAATGGAGTTTGGCACCGGCCGAGCATGTTCAGGCTACCGTGTCATACCAAAGCGGCACGACGGCCTTCTCATCGGAAGGCCCGCACGGGCTGCGCCTGCTCATGCTAAGCCGCTTCTCGCTTCGGCGACCGTCGCTCCGGAGGGGCATCAAGCCTGCCAGCTCTCCCCTCCGGAACCATGACTCCCAGTCTCCGCGAGCGTCACTTCGGGCGGCCAAAACGCCCTACGCGTTCGCTGCGTCCCCTTATCGGGTCACCTCGTCGACACCGTCACCTTGAGGTGCGTGACGGGCACGGGACCGCTGACGCCGCGCTTGACCTCGAGGAGGTCAGAGAGGCGCATCCCCAGCTCGAGGGGCAGCCGGTTGCAAGCGTCGGTGAGCCACCACTCGTCACCTGCGTCCCCCGAGGCGGGGTCGAACGCCTCGATGGAGTACCAGCCGTCGCGCTCGGCATCCGAGAGCTCATAGGAGCCCAGCCATGTGCCAGCGGCGCCCGTGCCGCCAGCGCCTGCTCCCGCGAGGGGCACGGCCAGCCCGGTCGGGTCGCCCTCGGCCCGGAAGGCGAGCTCGGTGGCACGAAGCGCGCCTTCCCAGCCAGCAGCGCCTGCGGTCAGCGAGAGCAGCTGTCCCGCCTCCGCCTCGAGCGTCTCCGCCTCCAGCCGCTCCACCGCCACCGCGACGGCGCTCCTCGACTTGATGGCGTAAGCGCCCATCTCGGGAGCCATGACCTCGCCCGTCTCCGCGTCGATGGCGAAGGTGACGCTCACCGGCACCGTCACGTCCAGCTTGTCGACGGGCGGGTCGGGCCTGTCAGACGGATCGGGCGCTTCCTCGGACCAGCGGGCATACAAGTCGAGATCACGCTCGATGGGGTTGCGCAGGTTGAACGGAACGAGCGCGCCCGCCGCGTCCTTGGTGCACCATCCCTTGAAGACGTGCCCCTCCTTGGCCGGATTCGCCGGCACCGACACGGTCTGACGTCCGGGCACGGGCACGATCCACGGATCAGTTGACCCGTTCGGCCATACGCCGCCCTCGGTATGGAACGTGACGTCATGCGTCTCGGTCAGCATCCACTGCGCCCAGAAGTGCTGCGTGTTGGCGCCATGTGCGTCAACGATGCCCGTGTCGAAGCGGCCGATCTTGGCCGTGCTGTCGCCCGCATACACGAGCGAGTCGCCATCCTTCACCGGCTCTTCTGTCCTCCACGCCACGAACACGCCGCTCACGCGCCCGTCGTCGTCCTCGCTCTCGGCCGGGAACATCCTCGGGGTCGGCAAATCGAGCGTGTCGTCCAGCTCGGGCGCGACGTTGCCCTTGCCACCCAGGAAGTAGTTGCCCTGGTAGGTCGGGTCCTCGGCACTTGCATAGGCGTCCCCGTCAGGCACCGCAACATAGCCTGCAGGTGCGATGCCCAGCGCCGCCGCATCGTCGCCGACGATGCCGTGCGAGCCAGCTTCGCTCGCGTCGATGACGGTGTTGCCAAAGCCCATGTGCAGCACGACCCGTCCCGTCTCGCGCGGCTCCACCATCTCCCACTTGGCATAGAGGGTCATCGAGCCTCCCACGAGGTCGGGTTCATAGCCCTCGCCCGCAGAATCGTCGGCAAACTTCCATTCGTTGCCGTCCGTGCAGGCTGCGTCGGTGTACCAGCCTGCAAACGTGCGTCCTGGCCACTCAGGATCGCTCGGTCGCTCGATTGGCTGCTTCATATTCGCCACGATGGACGCGGCCCCCGTGTTGCGGCCGTTCATCGCGTCGAACGACACGACGATGCCATTCTGCACGGCAAGGTTGACGCCAAGCACGGCCTCAGACCCCTTGCCCGTGCTCGCGTCCTGCGTGATGGTCGAAGGTACGTTGAGGTTGACGCCCAGCACCGCTTCAGAGCCCGTCGTGCCCGGACCGGCGACCTCTCCCGGCTCCGGATCGGGGTTGGAGTTCTCGCCCGGGTCGACCGGGTCGGGTACGGCCAGGTTCACGCCCAGCACCGCCTCAGAGCCCGTCGCCGAAGACCCACCTGACGGTGCCTGCTGCGACGTTGACGGCAGCTCGAGGTTGACACCGAGAACGGCGCTGGCACCGCTCGTGCCCGAGCCCTCCGCGTCCCCCGGCTTGCCGTCAGGGTCGGGGTTCTCCCCTGCGTCGACCGGGTCAGGCACGAGCAAGTTGACGCCCAGCACCGCCTCAGAGCCCTTTCCCGGGGAACCATCTGGCTGAGGAGCGTGCTGTGCCGTGGAAGGCACCTGCACATTGACCCCCAGCACCGACTCAGAGACGCTTGCCCAGGCCACGGCCGGCAGCGCGCAACCAAGCGCGACCGCCACGGCCATGACCGGCGCAAGAAGCATCCTCCTCGCCGCTTTGTACGTCTGTAACAGAGACATGATGAAATTCTTCCTACTGAGGGCGCTCGGCTAGCTGATCGTCACAAGGCCTTCGGTGTCCAACACGTCGGTGTTCTGCTCGGGCGCCATGTCGCCGAACCGTGCCGCATAGCTGACGAACTGCTGGCGCTCGACCGCGAACGTGAACATGAGCCTGAGCATCGGGGTCTTGTGGCCTTCGTTGTACTTCCAGCCATCGTTGTAGTCGCCGTCATACTGAGTCATCGCAGGGTCGCTCGACGTGTCGGACTCCACCATGCGCTGAATCTCGCCCAAGTCGAACTTGCACTTGCTCAGGTCGAGCCCGTAATAGAAGCGATAGTCCACAAAGCCGCCGCTCACGTTCGGCCTGAGGCCGCCTTTCAGCTCCTCGTCGTTGGAATAGAATGCGCTCGGGTCGATGGTCGCATCGGCGCCCGGGCGGCTCACCGTCTCGGGCATCCTCAGCTTGAATGCCGCGAGGTCGTTTTCGGCCTTGCCAGCAACCGCGTTGGTCTTGGCGTTGCCATTCGCGTCATAGGTGGTCGCCGTGTCAGGGTCGTCCCACAGCGTATTGTCAGATATGTCACCCTCACCGAAGCCGAAGTAGCGGCGCGAGAACTCGTTTTTGGTACCCGGCGTGTCCTTCGAGTCCGCCGTGTAGTCGTTTACCGTCTCCACTGGGCTGATCCAGAACACGCGCGAGCCATTGTCCTTCTCGCGGTCGCCCGCATCCACCGTGGGGTTGTTCACCAGCAGCATGCGGTCGCACAGCCCCTCGCCGCCCGAGGTCTTAATGTCGCTCACCGTATTGGGCGTCGACGTGGAGTCGCCTTCCACCTCGCCCACCTTCGCATCCACGATGTCCGTGGCCGTGACGCCCGTCAGCACGAGGTCATGCGTGGTCTTCTTGACGGTGAACTTTGCCTCCGTCTCGAGATGCATGCGCGGGTCCGACCCCACGACATAGGCGCCGCCATCCGCATCGCTCGCCAAAAAGACGCCCACCGGAGCAGTCACGTTGATGATGACTGGCGAGAAGTTGAGCCACAGCACGCACTCGCCGTCGGGCGCGGTCACGTTCTCGGTGTCGGTCACCTTGGTAATGGCTGTGGCACCCGCAGGCACCGTTCCCTGGAACAAGAGGTTGGTGCTCGTCCAATTGCCGGCGCTGTCGTAGTTGTTGCCCATCACGCGGAAGCCCGACCCCAGGCCCTGAGCCTCGGTCATGAGCGACTTCTCCCCGTTGGGGTCGCTGTTGTCGGTAGCCCAGCTGTGCGTGAGGTACCAGCCTTCATAGGTATAGAAGTTCGACTTCTTCACATAGCGCGTGCCGTCAGAGCTCTTCTTCGGCACGTCAAGAACGTCCCAGTAGTCCCAGGTGCGCTCGGCCTTGTACCAGCCAGAGTTGTCGCCGGCCTCTTTGCGCCAGCCATAGGTCGCTGGGTCGGTGGGATCGCTTGCGTCAGTGCGCAGCTCCACCGAATCGCTTTCCACGGCCGCTGCCGGTAGTCGCAGCGTCACCTGATAGGTGCGAATCTCCCACAGGGCGTCCCACGTCTCGGTCGTGCCCTCGTCCAGGGCCGGGTTCTTGCCGCCGGTGTTCCACTGCAGCGCGTGGTCCATGCCCTCGCGCGTGAGGTAGAACTCAGGCGTGTTGCCCGCATTGTTGCCGTTCTCGACGTACTTGAGATACACAGCGTCGGCCGAGCCATCCTCGGCAGAGCCCTTCTTGCCCCAGCCCAGGAAGCGGAACCCATGGCGCTTCAGCTCGTCGAACTGCAGCCGATCGATGGAAAGCAGCGTCTCAGCATCGGTGAAGGCCCTGTCGAACGGCGTCGTGGTGTTATGGTCTGGCGTATAGGAATCGGTCGGGATCAGCTCTCCGTACAGAAACAGTCCGCGGTTGCGCCAGTAGGTTATCTCTTGCCCCGGCGTATCGTCCTCCACCGCAGCAGTGCCGATCCTCATGGCCTCGCCATCGTCCACCTTGCCCGAGGCCACCTGGCGCGGCAGCGTGTTCGCCAGCGTGATGGGCACCTCGCCGCCGCGCTTCCAGACGCCGTACAGCGTCGTGTCATTGTTGGCGTTGTAGCCGCCCGACGGCTCCGTGTTGTCCACGTCCCAGTCGGCGCCGAACATCGCCTTCGCCGTTGCCGTCGCGCCGTCGCCCGCGCCTGTGTTGGGGAACTCGAGCCACGGCCCCTTCCCCGCATCAGCAGCAGGGATGACGCCCACCTTGACGCTGCCATTGGTCCAGCCCTTATAGAGAAAGCCGTTGCTGTACATGTCAGACTCGGCCAGGACATAGTTCAGGTTGTCGGTGCCACCCTGGTTCACTTGCGACAGGTCGACCAGGTCCATCTCGGGATATTTGAGGGAACCGTCGTCATTCGTCGCCGTCGCGTCTTTCAGCGTCCACGAATTGCCCGAGCCCTCGGCTATGACCGAGCGCGCGGCCGCATGCACGAAGTAGCCGTCATCCAGCGCGTCAGCCATGTTGCCCGATCCGTCAGCCCGCGCCGTGGCGTCCACGTTGTAGTGGATGCGATACATCTTGGGCTTCCACACGGCCTTGAGTCGCGCGTTGCCATAGGCGCCAGCCGGAATGGAGAACTGCCGCGCATCTGGGTCGGTGGTGCCGTCGTCTTTGTAGGCGCCATTCGTCCAGCCGTCGTTGCCTGAGGCACCCGGGTCTTGGTCCATGCCGCTCGGGCTGTTCGTCCACACCCAACCTGCGAACCAAAAACCATCGCGTGTCGGCTCTGCCAGCGGCTTCTCGGTGCCCATCGTATAGGTCACCGTCTCGCCCATCGGGTTGCTCGTCGCCCACCCGTCATGATGGTTCGGGTCAAAGCTAATCGTAAAGGTCCGCGGCGTATGGCTGCGGAAGACGACCCATTCCTTGCTGCCGTCGATGGTCTGCCCGTTGATGAGCGTGCCGGTGTCCGCCGGGTTGTTCTTGTCCCGAATGTACCAGTCGCCCCCGCACGACCACCCATACTTAGGCGTTATCTTGGCAGAGGTAGAGCCTGCCCCTGAGGGGTCACTAAAAGTGACAGTATCGCCCGATGCGGTGACTTTGGTCTGAAAATATCCGTTATTAGTGTATCCGGTGCTTACTGTCAGCGTATCGACACCGCTCTCGCTAGAAGTCCATAACGTTGCGCCAATATATGACCCTGCTGCGTTGCCTGCGTCGTAAGCAGATTTACCGTAATCGCCACTGTCAACACCGACAACTAAGTCGTTTGCATGACTGGCATAAAACGTGGGCAAACTATCACCTGCGATCCAATTGCTCCACGCGCCATTCACGACTGAACCGGTAGTCGCCCCCAAGCGCCAGACGGCGTCCGTGCGCACATCCCCAGCACTATCAACAACGTAGTACAAGGAAACTGCGTTAAAAGGATCAGGATTCGGGTGCTCGCTAGTTGCCGAGGTTTCGCCAGCTCGAGAGCAAACACTAATAATGTAAAGCATTCCATCCAGCTGCATATACGCTACCGACGGTTCAG
>CAJUFC010000185.1 GCA_910585565.1 uncultured Eggerthellaceae bacterium
CGATGGCGTCGCCGGCAACCGTCTGCCAGCAGACGAACGTGTAGCCGGCGCGCTCGGGCACGGGCAGCTCGCGATACACCGCCCCCGGGTAGCGCTTGACGACGAGCGTCCGCTCGGGCGTGGCGTCCGGCGCATCCGGATCGGGCACAACGCCCCCTGCGCCTGCGTCCAGCGTCACGTCCACCGGCTCGCCCTCTGCCCAGCCGGCCCACAAGGTGATCGACTCGTTCACGGGCGTGCCGAAGTCATAGGCCGTCGTTGCCTCTTCGTCCACGCACCATCGGTCGAACACCGGCGTCCCCGCAAAGCCGTCCGGGATGGCGCCCGTCCACACCGGGTCGTTCGGCGGCACCAGCAGCGACCCCTTGGCAAGCTCCACCGTCACATACACGCTTCCCTGGGTCAGCATGAAGGTGGCCGTCACGCTCTCGCTCGGTGCCGGCGTCATCAAGATGCCGAGGTACGAGTCGTTGCCCTGGAACTTGCCCGAGTCGATATCATCTTGCGAAGGAGTGTTGTCAACGAGAATGCCGATGGAAGAGCCTGCTGTCGACTGAGGGGCCGACGAGCCGGTCAGGGCGCCGGCGACGCCCACTCCCGCGAACAGGCCCAAGGCGAGCAGGAGCGCCACGAACGAGGCAACGAGCCTGTTCCCGACGCGGCCCTGGCCCTGGCCCCGCGCGCAGCTGGGGCGGGCGGCGCAGACAGCACGACCGCTTTGGCCGGTGCGGCCAGCACGACCGCTTTGGCCGGTGCGGCCAGCGCGTCTGCCCCCACCGGCACGCGCAACGCGAGATGACGCATTCTCAGTGCGCATGGGACACAACCTCCCTCCCATCTTAGGGCACCACCGAATAGGTGTACTTGACGTTCGCGAGCGACGCGACATAGCTGCTCGCGCCAGCAGCAGAGCCGTCAGACGAGCTGCCCGACCCCGTGCCGCCCAGCGCGATGGCCGACCGGTTCAACGTCACCTTGGTGAGGTCCAACCCGAAATACAGCTTCTTGGAAATGCCGCCCGCTGCAGCTGGCGGCAGCTTGATCCACTTGCTGGGGTCGCGCGCATCCACGACCACCTTGTTGGCCCCACGGTCGTCCGCATAGCCAAACGAAATCATGGTGGCGTCCGTCGGCCGCGCGTTGCCGCCGGCACCGCCCCCGAGCACCGCCATCTCGTACAGGCCGAATACCCGCTTGTCGGCAGCGCCATCGCTTGACGGGAAGAGCGACGAGGCCCCCATGTCCACGCATTCGATGCCGCTCACGTACACGCTGACCGGCACGCTGCCCGCGTCCTGGCTGACCGAGCTCTTGTTGGTGAACGGCTGCTCGATTGACTCGACCCACGTCCAGCCCAAGTCGCGCTCCAGCTCGTCAGGCGCATAGGGTTCGACATCGGTTGCGCCCGTATCATACGAGGCGCCCTTCTTTTGGAAGGTCACCTGGAACGGCGCGCTCACGCTGATCTGCGCCGTATCGAACAGCGCCACCCATTCGGTCTTGGTGCCGCCAGCATCCACCGGGCCCGTCCAATTTATGTCGTCGTCAACGTAGTCGAGGACGCGCGGGCTCATCAGGTAGACGAAGCTGCCCGCATCCGCGCCAGCGTTGCCGCCTGACGACCGCTGGCAGCTGATGAGCTCGACCGGCTCAAGGCCGCCGCCCGGCCCTTGGGTGGCATATCCCCACCCGCTGAAGACCTGCGTCGAATAGGCAGGCGTCGGGTTATAGGCAATGTGCAGGCGGTCCGTAACGTCAAGGCCCGCATCCGGCACATCTCCGCGCGCGACGACGAACGACGGCTCTATCTCCTTGTCGGCCACCGGACGCTCGAAGGCATAGCCGCGCCCCGGCCAGAACCAGAGGCTCACCCACACGTCCGCGCCGCTGCCTGCAGCATCTTCGAGGCTGATCTGCATGCATGGGGCAAGCTCCCATTTGGCATACAGCGTCTTGGGGACGATGCGCGCCGAGTCGCCCGTGCCTTCCGTGCAGCTGTCGCGAAAGAAGTCGTAGCCCATGCCCGCATTGTCCACCGCAACGATGGGCTCGGCGTCTGCGTCAGCCAAGGGCACCCTACCGTAGGCATCGCGCGGGTCGTCCTCGGCTCCCCAGTACCAGCCCTTGAACACATAGCCCGGCCGCTGCGCCTGCGGGAACACATGCTCGGCCGGATCGTAGCCGTCAGGGCTGCCGGTGTCGCTCGTCTCCTCGAACGCAACGTCGCGCTCGATGGCTACATATCCGCTGGAGGTAGCCTCGTCTCCCACCGTGCCGTCAAAGACCGCACCACCGTCGGCACCCGTGCCGTTGTTGGGGTCGAGCCGTATCACGTAGCCCTTCTTCCAGTAGCAGAAGATCGTCGCGTCGCTCGTGGCTTGATAGGTCGCCAAGTCGACGTGCTCGATGGCAACGCCACCACGCCCGTCCGGCACGTAGGCATACCAGCCGTCAACCCAATACTCGGTGCCGCTGGCAGCGTCAGAGCGCTCGAGGTTGGCAGGCACCGTGACCGCATCGCCCTGCCGCACGCGCTGGACCTCGATGGTCTCCTTCTTCTGGACGCCGCCCTCCTCGATGACGTTGCCTTGCTCGTCGCAGTAGTAGCCAACGAAGTTGATCTGGTGCATCTCGGCGGCCTTCACGTTGATGCCGAGCATCACCTCATTGCCGCTGGGCGCTGGCAGCTGCAGCGCCCCCGCCTTGACGCCCAGTTCCACGCTGCCGGTCGTCCCGGCGTCTTGGCCGCTCTTGACGCTAACGCCCAGCGACACCGAGCCGCCCCCGCTCGCAAATGCCACACCCGGCACCGCGCACGCCAGCGCCGCAACCAGCAGCACAGCAGCTGCCACGAGTGTCACGCAAGAGCGCACGCTCCCAGGCCCCATCGGGCCTTCCCTAAAGAAATTCATATGGACCACGCCCTCTTAGGCGATGCTCGCGTAGGTCATCCTCGCGAGCGAGGCGATGTAGCTCTCGGCGGCCTGCATTCCCACGACGCGATTCGCGTCGATGCCGTTCGCGGGAATCGTAATCTTGACGTAGATGCCCTTGCCGCCGTCAACGTCCACCAGCCCGATTGACGACGTCTGCGCCCCATTGAAGCCAACCGTCGTGGTGAGGCTGCTGGGGCTGCCGCCCAGCGCGAACCGCACATCGGGCAGCGCGCCGTCCTGCGTCTTCTTCAATAGACCCGTCGAGTCGTTGGGCACCAGCACGATTCCGCTGACGCTCGTCTTGGACGTGTCGTCGGTGAGCTTCACCGCGATCACGCTCTCCCACGCCCCGCTCGCGGTGCTGTCGAGCGCCGCGTCCGCGAAGAAGCAGTTCCCCTCAGGCGCCGACTCCTCCCAGTTGGCCGTGAGCGTGACCATGCCGGCGTTCGCAAAAGCACCCTTGATGACATTCGCATCCGTCGTGGGAGTTGCCTGGCCGTTCCACGTCCATCCCGTGAAGCGGTAGCCTTCACGTACCGGCGCCGGCAAGGCAGGCGTGCCGCCCTTCCGATAGCTGGTGGGGTACACGCTCGAGTCGGAGTCATCCAACCCGCTGTAAGTGATGGTCCCGAAGTCGGATGCGTTGACCTTGGCGTTCAGCAGGTTGTTCGACTCTGTCTTCGTGTAGGTCTCTGCCTTCTTGTAATAAGCAGAGTCGTGATTGTGGCTAGCAAGAGCAAGCTCGCTGCCCCCCATCGCTTCGTCGCGCACGAGCACAATGTATCCGCACGCAATCCTCGACTGATTCGTTCCTGCGAGCGACACACCATATGTCCCCGCAGAAGCAATGACCCAGCCGCTAGGTGGATATATGGCAAAGTTTCCCAAATCATAATCAGCATTCGTCTCAGTGGCAGCGAACAGGGCATATCCCTGAGACTCAACGCCGGCCGTCCAGGTATGGGTTCCGTAGTTCTTATTGAGCCTGACAACAATCTTACCGTTGCTCCTGGATGCGACCTCTGTCTGCCAGCACGAAACGTTTGTCATGGTGTTGGCAAGCCCTCCAGGGTACACATCAATCTGAAGGTCATGACTCGTTGTCGAATAGGGAGAAATCTGCGATTCCGAGGAAGTCTCGTAACCAACGTCAAGTCCCGGGGCCGTCTCCCCAACATCCTCAGACGCCCCATTGCCCGCAAGGCTTGCAGCAGGAAGCGAGGAGGCGTCACCGATTGGGCTGTCTCCGCCAACGAAAGAGAGGTAAATCTCCTTCAGTGTAGAGGGCAACATCGGCTCGGCGAGGTTGAGGCAGTCCTTGAAGGCGTCCTGGCCGATGGCGGTGACGCCCTCGGGGATGGTGACGCTAGTCAGGAAGACTGCGCCTTCAAAGGCGTTGGGGCAATCTCGGTCACCGGATAGGTGACGCCGTCAATGACGACGGAGGCGGGGATGTCGAGGTGGCTCGGCGTGGCCGTCTTGTCGCCCTGCCACGTGACGCTCGCGGTCATGTCGGACTTGACGGTGAAGGCGAGGCCGGACTCCGCCTGCTCGACGACGCCGTCGGCGTTGGGCTTCTTGAGGTCCATGGCGTTCTCGTGGGCACCGGGGTAGGAGACGAGCATGGCCTC
>CAJUFC010000186.1 GCA_910585565.1 uncultured Eggerthellaceae bacterium
CTGGCACGAGGCGGGATGGAGAACCGACGACATCGTCATGGGCAAGCCCTACGGCTCGCTCACCGAGGCGGTGGCCGTGACCGACGAGGGCCAGATCGAGCGCACGGAGATGCAGCTCGTCTCCTACCCTGGCGCCCACGAGAACGCCATGGACCTCAAGAAGCCCAACGCCGAGGGCATCGTCGAGCAGGCAGAGTCCGGCCTCGCCTTCACCGTCAGGTCCGACATGACCGCGATCGTCACGTGGCAGGGCGACAAGACAGCCACGCCGTCCCATCTCGACATCCCGGTCTCGGTGATAATCGACGGCGTCACCTACCCCGTCACCGAGATAGCGCCAAACGCCTTCGAGGGCGCAGTTTTCCTGCAGAGCGTCACCATCCCCGAAGGCGTGACCGCCATCGGTCAAGACGCCTTCAAAGACTGCCCCAACTTAGCTGAGCCTGCGCTGCCGGTCACCTTGCGTCAGACTACCGAGATGGCGTCCGACGACGCTCCGGAGTCGAGTGAGACAAATCACTCGGTGCCGTCTCAGCCTGGCGCATCTAATACTGACGCGATTGCTCCATATTCTTCGACGGGTAACTTGATTGACGTTTATATTTATCCGTCTATTGCACGACAGCTGACGGTTGAACACCATGCCACTAGCGCGGTTGCCATCGATAATAATCGTATACGCATTTCATCGGGGACTGCTGTTGATGTGGGCTATTGGACGATTGCCAAAATAGGCAATCGTTCGGTACAGGTGTCGCATCTTAACAACAAAGGAGATACTCCTGCTTATGCAATCCTTAAGATTCCTGCGGGCTTCATTGTGGCTGGAGCGGGTACGATGGGCTGGACGATTGCGCCGGGCGATGTTGGTACCTGGAACGAATCCGGTTCTATCACGCTGACTCGAGAGGAAGCTGGTGGCACAGTCCCTCTCCTCACCACGAACTCCTTCAACGGCACCGGCTCAGCCATCACAGCGGCCCGCAGTGACCACAACCACGACACGCTCTACTCGAAGCTGGCAGACTTCAACGCGCTGAAGACGACGGTGGGCAACAAGCTCGACAGCTCTGCCGTGAGCAACTACAACACCAACGCCAAGCTCGACGACAAGTTCAACACCAAAGTGGATGCGTCCGACTTCGGCGCCATCAGCTACAGCGGGCTCGATAGCGGTGACGCGAGCGTGTACCCCACGAGCTATCGCAAGGGCGGCACGCCCGCGCTGCCGAAGCCGACAAAGGCGGGGAGCGAGTTCGTCGGCTGGACGTGGGGCGGACAGGATACGCCCACGACCGATCGCGAGGCCATCAAGAACGCATTTGCTCCCGGCGGCGCCATTACGCTGACGGCCAACTGGGGCGCCCCGAGCGCGAACTACTTCTTCACCGAAGGTGCGCCCTGTCAGGCAGGGTCGGGCGAGCAGACCCACACGATAGCCGTCAAGCTGGCGAGTGAGCAGAAGACGCTCTCGGGCATCACGTTCGCCAAGAAGGATGCCGCACCGTTGGGCAGTAGCGCTGACGGCATTCGCTTCCAGGTGGGAGATGCGACGCCGGTTGGCTGGGACACGAGCACCGGCAGCGTCACCCTGACCCAGCTGGGCGAGGGAAGCTACGGCGTCTACGTGAAGGTGACCGTTCCGGCGGGGGCGATCGACCAGTCGAAGGTCGTGCCGTCGTACGCCGATAGCAGTTACGTTTCATCATTTGCCAAGCTGAGCTACACGTTCGCCTAAAAGGGCGTGATACATATGAGTAACGTACGAATGAGCCTGCGCGGCTTGCTGGTTGCGGCTGTCGTGGCGCTGGCCGTGTGCGTGCCGGCCCTGCAGGCGCACGCGGCCGAGGACGGTAGCGTTGAGCTGGGCATAGCCGTGTCGGCGAACAGCGCAGATGCGGCTGCCGGCACCACAGCCTCGGTCGATGTGGGCATAGCGCTGGGGACGACGGGCGCCAGCTATGACAGCGACCCGTCGGACGGCACGTTGGACCTGGGCATCATGGTGGGCACCGCCCGCTACCACGAGGTGCGCTTCGCGGGATACTACTGCGACACCGACGGCTCCATCGACACCGACCGCGGCCTGGAGGCGATAGGCGAGGTGCAGCGCGTCGCCGCGGGCCAGCAGGCAGCGGAGCCGGCGGGCACGCGCCGCACCTACACCGAGGGTGGCGCCGAGCTGGAATACTGGTTGGATGCATGGTACGCGGTTGACCCCGTCGCCCATCCGGATGCGCGGCCTGTTGCGCTGGCAGACATCGACATCACCGAGAACACGGTTTTGTACTGCCTCTGGAAAAAGGGCTATGTCATACAGCTCGACCCCAACAACGGCGGCAAGGACCGCGGGGGCGTGGTGGCGTCTCCCGGATGCATCAGCGTGGTGCGCGACGAGGCCTACGACACGGGAATGTCGACGGAGGTGCCGGACGGCGTTGCCTATGCCAGCGTGCCGCGCGCAACGCGCCCGGGCTACGTATTCAAGGGGTGGTACTGGCCCAAGACCGTCAACGGCGCCCCGGTGACCGAGGCTGGCTTGGTCGTCCTCGACGAGGATCGCGGCCCCATCATTGAGGAGCCGGCGCCCGAGGACGGCGAGATTGCCTACGACTTCGTGAGGGACAACGCGGGAAAGAGCCTCTATGCCAAGTGGGAGGTGGCTCCTGCTGTCGAGATTCGCCTGCAGGACGCGCGGGACGCCTCGGGGAACGAGGCCATCTACCTGTGGTTTTGGCCGGGCCGCGGCTACACCCTGACGCAGCCCTATACGGACCTCGAGCTAGAGGCAGGCAAGATCACCTCTGCGCCGGGTGCGGCTGCCCTCACGGTGGCTCACAACCCGGTTCCGCCCTACCAGACCCAGTACTTCAGCGGGTGGGGGTATGCCAAGGCGACAGCCGAGGGCGACGTGTATGCCGACGATGCGCTCATAACCTGCGTCAAGGACGAGGAGACGTCTGGCTATGCCTATGCCTTCACCGGCAAGGCGTTCGCGGCTCCTTATGTGGGCGAGGGCCTTACCTGGACGGACACGAGCCACACGCAGGTGGACGACGCGACGGGGAAGGCGACGACCACGTTCGACGCTCTCTTCGAGACCGCTGCGATCCGCGTGCGTGCGCCCTTCGAGGTCACCTTCGAGAAGAAGGGGCCTGCCTGGGACAGCGACCACACCGACGTGCTGCCCTATGCGCTCGAGGAGCTTGAGTGCGCCCCGGGCGAGACCGACAAATGGATCTTGTCGCTGCCGCAGGAGTTCGCGAACCTCAGCGACCGGACCATCTACATCAGCGGCGTGGAGTGCAAGGACGTGGGCGCCAGCGCCATCTTGCCCGGCGGAGCCGGCGGCAAGAAACTGTTCAGCCTGTACGACACCGAGGGAAACCCGGTGAGCAGCAAGTCCATCAGCTTCGGCTACGCGTCGGCCTCGGGTGCCAACAAGGTGACGGTGAGCCCCTATGACCCAGCGAAGTGGATCGTGCTGCCGGCGACGGAGGACGGCGTCGAGCAGCCGCGGAGCCTGTGGTATGGGCTCAACCTCCTCGATGCTGCCTTTGACCGGGCGGCCATCGCGGTGGGCACCGAGGAGGACGGCTCGTACGTCGCCAAGATCGCGAACGTCAAGTACACCTATTCCGTCGTGCCGTAAGGGGGATGAGCATCATGCGCTGTATGTTGAGACGCGGCTCCCCTGCTTCCGGAGGGGCGCGCCCGCACGTGCGCGTGCGGCGAGCGGGGGTGCGAGCAGGGTCGCGCGTACGCCTGGTGGCGGCGTTGGCGACACTCGTGATGGCGGTGGGCGCATGCCTGGGCGTAAGCATCGCGGCAGTCGCGACCGGGTCAGACGCGGTGCCCTTGCGCTCGTCGACCTCGTCCACGCTGGGCATCTTCGTCGAGAACGGCTTGACCGACGAGGAGATGCAGGAGGCCGACATCGTCGGCAACGATTCGAACCTGGGGATATTCGTGACGTCTGCCGTGAGCGAGGACATCACCGTCACGTTCATGACGCAAGGGGCCGTGTACGAGACGGTGAAGGTGGGATATGGGTACGTGCTGAGTGCTCCGGCCGCATCACCCGAGTGGGCAGGCTCGTGGGAGGGCGACGGGGACGACCCGCCTGCCCCCAAGCCGGTCTTTGGAGGCTGGTGCATAGACGAGGCAGGCAGTGTCGCCTATGACTTCTCGTACCCGGTGACGAGGGAGATGACCCTGTACGCCAGCTGGGACACCGGCACCAAGGTAAACGTCACGCTGCACGCGCTGGGCGGCGAGTTGGACGACCCGACTGGGCTGCCGGACAAGCTGGAGAGCCTGACGCTCGCGCGCTACGTCAGCTCGCCCTATCGGTCGCTGCCGACGCCAGCGCGCACGGGCTATACGTTTTTGGGCTGGTGGAGCGAAGACGGGCGGCAGACCGGCGCATGGGGCACCTTGATCGAGGCGTCCACGGTCGTGGGCGACATCGCTGAGGCAGATCACGACCTGTACGCCAAGTGGCAGGCGAACGGCTACTTCGTTCGCTACGTGAACAACACCGACCTCGCCGGTGGCGGCGCACAACACGAGGCAAGCGCGACGTATGACGTGCCGCATACCCTTCTGACGTGGTCGGAGGTGCAAAGGAGCGGCTTCTACGCTCCCAGCGGCAAGGCGTTCCAGGGATGGAACACGCGCCCCGACGGAAGCGGCACCTCCTATGAGGCGGGGGCTGCCGTCACGAATCTCGCAACGGACGAGGGCGCCTACGTCGCCCTGTATGCCGAGTGGGTCGATGACGGGACGATAGACCCAGGCCCGTTCGATGTCACGTTCGTCTACGACGATGGCGCGACGGAGGACGTGACCGTCACGGTCGAGCGCGGACAGCGCGTGCCCGAGCCGACGATGCCCAAGAGAACGGGATACCAGTTCGCGGGCTGGCTGACGTCGACCGGTGCGGCGTGGAGCTTCGACGCGCCGGTGTTCGGGCACCTCACGTTGCGGGCGAGCTGGACGCTGCGTTTGGATGTGACCGTGCCGGCGAGCGTGGGCCTGGCGGTTGATGCCGCCTCGGGTGCGGTGAGCGCTCCTGAGATGGGCGCCTATGCCCTCAAGAGCCGCACGGTGGCGCCGGTCGAGGTGACGGCACTGGCGCTCAGGAGCGAGCAGGCCGAGCTGGACGGCTTTTTCGAGCTGACCGAGGACGCGCGCGGCTGGAGGGAAGCGCTGGGAGAGACGCGGCTTTCTCTGCGCACAGATGCGTTGGGTGCTGCGCCGGTGTCGCTGGCGCTTGCGGGCGATGCGGACGCGGATGGCGCGGCGTGGAGGAGCGCGTATGCGCTGTCTGATGCCGAGCGTGCCGTGTACCGCCTGGGCGCCTTCAGCTATACGGGGGTGACATTCGACGAGACCTGGGAGGGCGGCGACCCCAGCGAGCGGCTGCCGCTCGAGCTGGCGATGACGATATCTGGCCAGCTGAACGTGCGCAACGGCATCGCTGGCGCCGTGCCCATCACCCACCTCACCGTGACCGTCGCCGCGCAGGCATGACCCAAAGGGACGGGATACATGGGTCACGTCCCGTCCCCGAGGCCTGGCGGAAGCTGCCGGGAGGGCCCCGGCCACCCGCCCGCGCCGCTGCGCAATCCCGCTCCGAGCCAATGTCTCGGGACGCAGAATTGCGGCCATGCGACGCGTGCGGGCGCCCGGGGC
>CAJUFC010000187.1 GCA_910585565.1 uncultured Eggerthellaceae bacterium
GGTGTGGGAGGACCCCACCACCAAGGAGAGCTATGGCGCCAGGCGCACCTATGCGCTCGGCCGCTCGCTCGACTCCGTGATGAACTACCCGCTGCGCCATGCCCTGTTGCAGTATGCGCTGGGGGGCGCAAGTGCCCAGGAGGTGGTGACGTTCCTCAAGTCGCAGCGCCTCAACTACCCGCTTCCGCTGTACCTGAGCCTCATGAACCTGCTTTCGTCCCATGACGTCGAGCGCGTGCGCAGCGTGCTGGATGCAGGGCGCGAGTTCCGTGACCTGTCGCGTGCCGACCAGGAGACGCTGGTTTCGCGCATCGGGTGGGAGGCGGATGCGCAGGGCAGCATGATGCAGCGCGTCTTGGCGACGATGCTCTATGTGCTGCCCGGCGTGCCGTGCCTCTATTACGGAGACGAGCGGGGCATGCAGGGCGGTCGCGACCCGTTCGACCGCGCGACGTTCCCCTGGGATGGCGAGCGCGCCGACTGCGGCCAAGACCTGTCTTGGCTCTATCAGGGCCTGGGTAGGATGCGCCGCATGAGTGCGGTCTTGCGCTCGGGCGATGCGGCGTTTTACGCCCACGGCAAAGACGTCGTGTGCATCCTGCGGACGCCGGGCGCCTCCGAGCGCCGCAGCGACGCGCTCTTGTGCGTTGTGAACCGGTCTGAGCGCGCCCAGTCCGTCATCGTCGACCTCATCGAGCCGGCGTCTGGCTTGGGTGTCGAAGACGTTGTCCGCGTCAAATATGCCGACGTGCATCCGCGATGCATCTTCTCGACGGCAGGTGATGGCATCTCGACGGCGGCGCCTCCGACATGCGAGTTCGGCATCTTCTCGTGCGAGATGGGCCCCGTGCAGGCGTGCGTCTTTCACCTGGGCCATGGGCTAGACAAGCCGCTCGAGCGCGGGCTGGGCGTCTTGTGCCACGTCACGTCGCTGCCGCAGGGAGACGATCAAGGTGCGCCATGCGGCCCGGGCACGTTGGGCGCGCCGGCGCGCCGCTTCATCGACATGCTTGCCGATGCAGGCGCGCGGTATTGGCAGATACTGCCGCTCAACCCGACGGATGCCTATGGGTCGCCCTATGCGGGGCTGTCGGCATTCGCGGGCAATACGCGCCTTTTGGACGAGACAGGCCTGACCGATGTCGATGACGAGGCGCTTGCGGCCTTCGTCGCAGCGAATCGCGAGTGGCTTTTGCCCTATGCGACGTTCGTTGCCATCAAGGGCGTCTTAGGCGAGATTCCGTGGCAGGAGTGGCCCGAGTCGTATCGCACGTGGGTGCCGGGGCTCGAGCGAGATGCGCTGCTGACGCCGGGCGTGCGTGCCGAGTGCGCGCGTCAGTATGAGTTCGACCGGCAGTGGGGCGCGGTGCGCGCCTATGCGAACGCGCGCGGCATCCAGATTATCGGGGACATGCCCATCTATGTGTCGGCCGACTCGGCTGACGTATGGGCGCACCAGAGCTACTTCGACTTGGATGAAAATGGGTACGTGGCCTGCCAAGGCGGCGTGCCGCCTGACCAGTTCGCTGCCGACGGGCAGCTGTGGGGCAGTCCCACGTATCGCTGGGATGCGCTGGCTGCTCATGGCTACGACTGGTGGCTGGCGCGGCTCGAGCGCATGTTCGCGTGGTATGACTACGTGCGCATCGACCACTTCCTCGGGTTTTCGTCGTATTATGCGGTGCCACAGGGCAAGGCGGCCTGCGAAGGCGAGTGGCGCCCCGGTCCGGGCTTTGAGTTCTTCGAGCATGCCTATGAGCGGTTCGGGCCGCTGCCGCTGGTGGCAGAGGATCTGGGAATCATCACGCCCGAGGTGCGCCAGCTGCTGGCGAGCACGGGTTTTTCCGGCATGGACGTCGTCCTGTTCGCCGACGGCGACCCGCGGTGCGACTGGGCGCCCAAGCCAGGTGCGATCGCCTTTACGGGGACGCACGACACCTCGACGCTCGTGGGCTGGGCACGCGCGCGCTACTGCGGCGGGGAGGGAGGCGCGGGCTGCGTCGGCGCTGATGCCGAGGGCGCCGATGCGGCCGCGCGTGACGACGCGGCCCGGAAAATCGCCCACGACCTCGTCGACAAGGTGGCCGCCTCTGAGGCCGATGTCGTCATCATGCCACTGCAAGACATCCTCGAGCTCGATGATGCGGCCCGCATGAACGTCCCTGGCACAGCCGAAGGCAACTGGGCCTGGCAAGCTCCTCCTGTCGCTCTTGCCGATGCCGCCCCCCGCCTCGCCTCGCTCACCCGCCGCCACCGCTAAGGCGCGCCCCGGCACCGCCCATGCGCACCTATGCGCCTATCATTCGAAAAACAACGTAGCACACAGGACCGTCCCCTGTGTTGTTGTGTTGTTGCCCCTGTGTTGGTCGTGTCTCTTGCTTGATTATGTTATACGTATAACAGGAGAAAGGAGATACGATGGCTACCATTCTGGTGAGTGCGCGGATGCCTCAGGCGAAGAAGGAGGCAGCGGTGCGCGTCTTGGATTCGCTCGGGGTTACCGTGTCCGATCTGATCAACCAAGCGTTTGACTATGTCTTGGAAGAGCATCGCTTGCCTGAGGTCGGTGCTTCCGGAAGGCCCGCACGCGACTCGTTTGCCTCCTTTATGGATGCAACGACGTTGGAAGTGGCGTGGCCGGCTGACGATGCAGGCGATTACAAGGCGATGCTGCGCGAGGGGATGCTGCATGACTACGAGTCTCTTGCTTGATACGAACGTCATCATCGACTACCTCGGGCGCAAGCCTCCGTTTTTCGACGATGCCAAGAATGTCGTCGCTGCGGGCTATTTTGGCGATGCGAAGCTGTGGATGGCGGCGCAGTCTGCAAAGGACGCCTTCTACATCCTGAGCAAGTACGTTTCGTCTGCGGCCGTCCAGCGGGCGTTGCTTCGGCTGTTTGAGGTGGTGGAACCCGTTTCGCTCACGGCTGCTGACCTGACGCGAGCGGCGCAACTGGGATGGAGCGACTACGAGGACTGCCTCATTGCGCTGAGCGCCCAAAAGGCCGACGTGACGCATATCGTCACGCGCGACGCCCGCGGCTTCGCCTTGTCACCAGTCCCCGTCATCACGCCCGCCCAATGGACCGAACGCACAAGCGCCGCCGGCATCACCTACGACGAGACTGACTTGTAGACGTAATTCTAAGAGCTAGCCAAACGCGACATGGGAGTGGAGGGCTACGACCCTGTGGGTTTGTACGACAGATACAGGGACTGTGTCGACGCGCTGGACGAGGAATGGCTATGGCGAAGCTACAGCGCCTTGCCGCAGTCAGAGCGCGACGGCATGTCGTTCGACGCCTTCAAGATGGAACAGATCTTCGCCGAGATGCGCACGCGCGACCCCCTGTGGCTGAACGGCAAGGGGCATTGCGAAATAACAACGGAAAAGTCAGCGAAACCCAAGCCGGATGAGTTTGACGTCGCGAGAATCCTTGTTCGCCACGGCTTCAACGTCGAGTTCGTTGCCGAGTCTACCAAGAAGTACGTCAAGTCGCCCGATGCGCGGCTCAATGGACGCGTTTGGGAGTTCAAGATTCCTACGCAATTCAACGAGAAAACAATCAAGAACCAATTCAAAAAGGCGCTAGGCAAAGGCACCGACAGGTTGCTGATAAGTAGCATCGCAAACAGCATGGACCTAGACGAGGCAAGAGACAGAGTTTGTGACCTATTTGACCGAGGGGATTTCGCCGACATACGCGAAGTGTTGCTAGTGGGCAATGGGAGCATGCTCCATCTCGAAAGGCAGAAAAAGCCGCCTCGGTGAACCGCAGAATTAACCTTGGGCCGAGACGGCATTTCTAATGAGGATTATAGCATCCGCAACCACACGGCTCAATGGTTTTAACACACAGAACCGTCCCCTGTGTTGTGCCCCCTGTGTTATGGAGGGCGCGCTTAGTGCCGCTCGGATGGGGTCGGTGGAGATTCGGTGGGGATGGTGGGTGACGTTGTCGGGGGCGTAGTATTCGAGTAATATACGAAATTGGGTCGACAGTTGAATATTTGTTAATGCATGGAAGCGTTTGGCAACAAGCGCCAATCCGTTCATGCCATGCATTGACGTATGATTTTGAACTGTCGACCCACGACGGGATTGGTGCTTTTGCATATACGAAAAGCGCATCCCGTTGTGGGGTGCGCTTTTTGGTTTCTTGGGCATCCCTCGATAAGTAACAGGCGTCCTTGAGAAAGGGCGCAAAAGAAAAAGGCGCGCGACCCCGTAGCTTGGCGGCAGTGAGGGTCACGCACCTTGAAGGCTTTGGCCCCTCTAGCGAGGGTCCTCCGCGTGCACCATTGTACCTTCCCGCGGAGACCCTTTCCAGAGGAGCCGTGAAAGGGAAGGGAATTGCCATGGGATATCCTCATCCTAATGCGTATGCCTTGCAGGTTCCGCGAGGCGTAGGGGCGGAGCTTCGGCCCGCCCGCCGCCCGAAGGGCGGTCGGGAGGCCGGTGCCCGCATCGTCTCCGTCATGCTGGCGATGCTGCTGGCGGTGACGATGCTGCCGGCTGCGGGCCTGTCGCCCGCGTTCGCCGACGA
>CAJUFC010000188.1 GCA_910585565.1 uncultured Eggerthellaceae bacterium
GCGCCAACCGCGCCTGCAGCCTTCCTGTCAGCAGCACCCGCGCCGCGACCGCGACTATGGTTCAATGCCACAGTAATTGCTCCGTTCGAATATCGTTCTCACTGGGACCGAAAGGTTTATTCTATCAGTTCTCCGTTCTGGCATAAACCCTGTTTGCCGCAGCGGCAATCGCCTCGGCATCAAGGTGGAAGTACCTCATCAGTTCCTCGAACTCGCCAGACTTGCCAAACGAGCCGCGCATGCCGACCATCTCACATGGCACCGGGCATTCCTCGACGAGCAGATGCGCCACCGCCTCGCCCAGGCCGCCATGCACGGCATGCTCTTCGGCCGTCACGACGCATCCGGTCTTCTCGACCGATGCCAGGATCGTCTGCGCATCGAGCGGCTGCACGGAGAACGCATCGATCACCTCGGCTGAGATGCCCGCCTCAGCAAGCAGGTCAGCCGCGACCAGCGCCTCGCGTATCTCGACGCCGCACGCGACGATGGTGACGTCGGCGCCTTCGCGCACGACATAGGCGCGCCCCAGCTCGAACGTCGCGTCAGCGGCATAGACCACCGGCACGTTCGCACGACCGAGCCGCACATACACCGGGCCGGGCGTCTGCGCCGCGATCCTGATGGCAGCCTTTGCCGACACGTAGTCAGCCGGCACGAGGATCCGCATGTTGGGCAGCGCGCGCATGAGGGCGATGTCCTCCAGCATCTGGTGCGAGCCGCCGTCCGGGCCCACCGAGATGCCTGCATGGGTGGGGGTAAGCTTGACATTGAGGTTCGAGTAGCACACCGTGTTTCTGATCTGGTCATAGGCGCGCCCCGTCCCAAAGACAGCAAACGAGCCCGTAAAGGCAATGTTGCCCGCAAGCGACAGCCCCGCTGCGACGTCGATCATGTTCTGCTCGGCGATGCCCACGTTGAACAGGCGCGCAGCTGTCTTTGGGGAATGCGCAGCGAACTTCGCCATGGTCGTGGAGCCGGAAAGGTCGGCATCCACCGCCACGATGGGCAGCCCTTCCTCGAACAGCTCGACAAGCGTCTCGCCGAGGGCGGCACGCGTGGCCTTCTTCGTCAGGGCCTCTTCGGGCGTTGCGAGCCTTGACATCTAGGCCACCTCCTTTTGGGAAGCCAGCGCCTCGCAGGCGCAGGCCGCTTCTTCTGCGGTGGGAGCCTTGCCGTGCCAGCCGCATTCGCCTTCCATGAACGGCACTCCTTTGCCCTTGGTCGTGTGGGCGATGACCAGATGCGGACGTTCACCGCGCGATGTCTTGGCGGCCGACAGGACCTCGATGAGGCTTGCCAGGTCATGGCCGTCCGCCTCGGTCACATCCCACCCAAAGGCCGCGAACTTCGCACCCAAATCGCTCGGGTCGCACACCTCTTTGACCGGGCCGTCAATCTGCAGCCCGTTGGAGTCGATGATGGCAACGAGGTTGCCGAGGCAGCGGTGGGATGCGAACATGGCGGCCTCCCACACCTGGCCCTCCTCGCACTCGCCGTCGCCCAGAAGCGCAAACACGCTGGCATCGCTTGACGCCAGCTCAAGCCCGCAAGCGATGCCGCAGGCGATGGAGAGGCCTTGGCCCAGCGAGCCTGTGGACACCTCGACGCCGGGCAGCAAAGACGAATCAGGATGTCCCTGCAGGCGCGAGCCCAGCTTGCGCAGCGTCATGAGCTCGTCTTTCGGGAAATATCCCGCATACGCAAGGGCCGTATACAGCGCCGGCGCGGCATGCCCCTTCGCCATGATGAACCGGTCGCGCTCGGGGCTGTCAGGCGCCGCCGGGTCGTGACGCATGACGCCGCCAAAATAGAGCGCGTTCAAGATATCGATGCAGGAAAGCGACCCGCCCGGATGCCCGCTGCCAGCTGCGTGAATCATCTTCACGATGTCAGCTCGCATGTCGCATGCCTGAGCTCGAAGCGACCCGATGTCGACCATGCCCGTCCCCTCCTCGTCGGGTTATCGTTGTCAGTTCATTATAGTGCCGCCAGCGAACGTGACGCACCACAGAAGGAGAATCGCGGGCGAGAATTAGCCGATCCGGTCGAACGACCACTGCTGGGCAGCGGTGCCGTTGGACGGATAGAGCTGGATAGTGGCGCCGTTGCGCGCGTCAGCCGCCCACAGGTCGAGCACGATATTGCGGTCAAGGGCCGACACGAGGCGCATGCCCGCACCTGATGGAACCGCAACCCACTTCTGGGCAGCGGTGCCGTTGGCGTCGTAGATGTGCATGCCCGCGCCTGCCGACGCCTGGCCCCAAGGCACGTCAAGCGCACGAGCGCTCTTGACGTTCGTGAGCGTCACGTATCCCGTCTCGTCGTGCGAGACGGCAAACGCCTGCGCCTCGGTGCCGTTGGCCTCGTACAGCTGAATTCTCGTGCCGTTGTCCGTGCCGCCATACTGGCAGTCAAGCGCAAAGCCAGCGCCTGCTGCCGAGCGAACGACGTAGATGCCGTCCTCGAGCGCAAACCGATGCTCGCGCGCCAGCGCGTCCAGGCTCTCCTGCATGCCCACGAACGCATCGAACGCCCATTGCTGGGGAACGCCGCCATTGAAGCGGTAGAGCTGGATGCGCGCGCCGTTGCGCATCGAGGCGTGCTGCACGTCGAGGGCCAGCGTGCCGTCAAGCGCGGACGTGATGGCAAGCGCCCCTCCTGACAGCGGGCGCACGTCCCAAAGCTGGGAGGCATCCGCCGACCAGCGGCGCTGCTCCACCCGCGCATCGTTGCCGATGGTGCGCACGTCTCCTACAGCAGACAAGTACAGCCCTGACCGCGCGTTCCTGAACGCGTATTTCCCGCTGGGCTGCTGCTCGAGCAGGAAGCTTTGGGCCTCGGTGCCGTTCGATTCGTACAGCTGCACGCGCGCGCCTTCGCTCATCGAGCCTGCGGGCATGTCGAGCACCATCCCCGACGATGACGCCAAGTGCATGGTGTGGGCGCCCACAAACGCAGGGGCCTCGTATATCTCGAACGATGCCGCACGCCGACTGCCCGCGCACGAGCCGCGCCCGATGACCTCGACGGTGGCCGCACCGACGTTGGTGTTGTTCGCGAACGACAGCGTGTAGTCGACGCCTTCGCGCAGGACCGAGCCCAGCGCGGTGACCGTCACGGCGGGCTGGAGGGCACGTCCCGTATAGGGCTGGTTCGAAACGCGCACCGCGACACCCGGGCCCGCGAGGTCGATTCCTCGCTGCCCAAGATCAACCAGGCGTCCGAACAGCTGCTCTGCACGCTCGCCGCGCGTGTTGCGCACCTGGTCGATGTGGTCGTACCCGATGGGGTTTCCGGCATTGATCATGATGCCGTCGCCGCAGTAGATGCCGACGTGGCTGATGTAGTCGAGGCCGCCATACGTGCCCTTGAAGAAGACGAGGTCGCCAGGCACAGCCTCGCCTCGCGACACCGGCGTGCAGAAGTCGTACAGGCGCGCTGCGTTGGTGCCGTCAGCATCAAGCGCTGTGCCGCACACGTTGTTGAACACCCAGATGGCATACCCCGAGCAGTCGAAGCCGCCGTCACGCGCAACGTCCTTGCCGCCCCACACATAGGGAA
>CAJUFC010000189.1 GCA_910585565.1 uncultured Eggerthellaceae bacterium
GGCTCGGAGGTGACTCTCAGCGGGCAGGCTGAGGACACCGGGACCTACTCCCTCAAGCTCGGGACAGCAGCCACAGTGGACAACAATAACAGAACCTGGCTTGCGCTTACGCCAGGCGACGCGACGAAGCTGAGATTCCTCAAAGGCTCCAACCCCTCCGACAGCGTGGGCGCGACCCTGACGGCCGACGCGCAGCCAGGATATTCGTTCTCGAAATGGGTGCTGGACGAGGGCACGGCCGATGCCAAGACGCTGGGCGACACGCCGTGGGAAATCGACTACACCAAGGAGCATACGCTGACCGCCTACTTCTCGGGCGTCACCTACAACATCCAGTACGACCTGAACAACGGCGTGTGGCCGGGCACCGGCAGCCAGCCGTCCAGCGCGCCGACTGGCTACAAGTCGGGCCAGGGCACGACGGGCACCGCGGGGCTGCCCAAGACGCTGCAGCGCGACGGCTTCTGGCTGGCGGGCTGGAAGTGGATCACCAGCGGCTCGGTGTGGGACGACGGCACCGACGAGGACCGTTCGTTCGAGATCACGCCGCAGGCGTATGGCACCGCAGTGCTCAAGGCCGTGTGGAAGCCGAAGATGTACAAGGTGACCTATGACGTGAACGCCTCCCAGGACGGCGACCACAACCTCGCCACCATCGAGGGCGGCGCGACCGAGGCGTACTTCGCGCACCCCGTGGCGCGGCGCGTGATAGCCACCGAGTCTGACGGCACGTGGGCGCTCAAGGACGGCAGCGACCTGACGGCCAACCCCGAGCTCGACCTGGTCGACCTCGCCTACGTCGAGGATGCGAACCTCAACTACACGCTTGCCAAGACCGAGATGGCGGGCTTCCTGTACAAGGGATGGACGAACGCCTCCAAGAAGCCGGGCGTCGTGCCAGGCGCGGACGAGGGCATAGGCCCGTGGCTCGCGTTCCCCGACACGGTGCCGGGTGGATCCCTGGATGCTGACGCGGTGGCCGCCATGGCGGCGATGTTCACCGCCAGCTGGGACGGCGACAACACCGAGCCGGCGGACGGCGACACGCCGGGCTATAACGGCAACAACTCCTCCACCATCTACGGCGTGTGGAAGCGCGGCGGCGAGGTGCCCATCACGCTGGCCAGCAACGCGCCTGCCGAGGTGCGGTCGGGGCAGGTGGCCGACGGCGAGGACGTCATGGTCGGCAGCCTCGAGGACATCAAGAACGGCGCGGCCGCCTCGGTCGGCGCCGACGGCAAGCCGACGCAGGAGATCACCTACTGGCGCGACAAGGGCCTGTTCGTCTACGGCGAGCTGCTGCCGGAAAGCGACCCCGACCACCGCACGACGACGCCGTTCGACAACGTCTTCATCGAGGCCGAGAAGGAGCTGACGGCCAGCCTGCTGCAGTTCACGGAGCTGAACCGCGTGGGCTTCCGCTTCCTCGGCTGGGGTGACGCGGCCACGGGCACGCCGTACATCAAGTACGTCGAGAACAGCGACGCGTCGGGCAACCCGAAGAAGTTCTACCTCACCAAGGAGGGCATGGACCACGTCATCCGCTGGAACACCGCGTTTGGCGACTCCGCTGCGGCGGACGAGGGCACGACCGAGACCTGGGACGCCCTGTGGGAGATCCGCACCTACCAGATCGAGCTGCACGTGCCGGCGTCCACGGTGAAGAACACCAACGGCAACGGCTGGAGCGAGGCGTCCTACCGCTGGGAGCAGGACGTGCAGGGCGGCTTCGGCAGCTCGCAGACGGTGTCCAGCTGGCGCAAGGCGGTCAAGGAATGGAAGTACTGGGACGTGTTCTACGTGCCGTACTACGACCTCAACAGCCCGTTCAACACGTATCGCGGCTGGTTCCGCGGCTCGCTGGACGAGAACGGCGGCTTCCAGTTCCAGGACAACGACACCTTCGTGTCCGCCGGCCAGACCTACCGCAAGCCGGTCATCACCGAGGCGCAGGGCCAGGCCCAGGCGAACGGCAGCCTCGACTCGGGCGACGCTGCCTTCCGCGTGACGGCGGCAAACCTGGGGCCCGAGAAGCTGTGGGACGGCGCCGACAAGTGGCAGGAGGGCGTGCGCCCCTGGCAGGAGACCGACCTGGACAACGTGACCGCGCCCGACGGGTCGATAGAGCTGTGGCTCTACACCGAGCCGGTCCACATCAACGTGACGGCGCCCATGGGCGTGTTCCTGGCGAACGACGAGCCCTACGTGGTGGGCTCAGACCCGCGCATGGCGCTCGAGGAGGAGGCCACCTTCACGGTGAAGGAGAGCAACCAAGACCTGGTGCTCACCTCCGTCACGGCGACCGACATCGTCGAGGCCGACGTGAACCAGACCACCAACCAGGTGGACGTCAAGACGACGACCGACGACGCGCTGACGACCGAGGGCACGGCCATCAACCGCACGTCAGGCATGTGCTACCAGATGTTCGACCTCAAGAACGACCGACCGGTGGACCCGAGCAGCGGCGACCAGACCAAGTGGAACCTCGACAACTCCCGCATCTTCTGGGTGTCGCCGGGCGAGACGGTGAACGAGTACCACAAGGACACCAACCAGGATCCCGGCCAGCATGACATGGGCAAGCGCGTCTACTTCGGCTTCGGCGGCAAGGGCGGCGCCTCCAACAACGACAACGTGGTGGAGGACGACCCGGACGCGTCCGACGACGGCAACCTGCTGGACGCATTCCGGCTGAAGCAGGGCTACGGCACGGCGGGGCTGGCTGGCAAGGACGGCCACAAGGTGGCGACCGACGCCGCGGGCGCGAGCTATGTGTACGACGCGACGAAGGACCAGTACCGCCGCACGACCGGCACCGGCGAGGAGGCCCGCACCGTGTGGTACGCGTGGGCCGCGAAGCCGGGCGACGCCAACGGCAGGCTCATCCTGACCGAGGTGGGCTCGGGCGCCGACGGCCAGCCCGCGCACACGGTGGACGTGTCTGCCCCCATCACGTGGCGCGACTACTCGTTCTACTACGGGCTCGACCTCGACAAGTGCTCGTTCAATCTGGGCGCCATCCAGTCGATGGTGGAGGCCGAGGACGCCTGGGGCTACAACGTGGGCTACAAGAAGCCGCTCGTCAAGCTCATGTTCACCTTCGCGGTGGAGCGCGTGCCGAACGTGTCGTACGGCGCCGTGGGGCTGAGCGGCTACGGAGCCGAGGGCGCGAGCGGCGCTGGCGTGGACGCTGACGGCGCGGCGGTGCTGGACACGCGCGTCGGCACGGCTGGCGGCGCCATCGACGCCGAGGCCATCGTCAGCGTCGGCCCGGCGACCGAGCTGTAGCGCCACCCTTCTGGTCGCAGGTTCCGCTCATGCCTTGCGGGACCTGCGGCTCGAGGGGCCGGGCGCACGCCTCGCGCGACGTCGATGTGACAAGGGGTCGGGCTTGTTGCCACATGCGATGCCGTGCGTGACAAGTGGTCGGGCTTGTTGTCACATGCGGCAAGGGGCCAGGCCTGTTGTCGGGCCTTCGGCCCCCTGTCACGCGCCGGCCCCCTGGCTTCCCCGCAAAGACGGCAGCAAGCCTGACCCCCTGTCGCGGGGCGCGGCCCCTGTCGCATGAACAGGACCAACGAGAACAGACGAAGAGGCATTCGTGTAGGAAGAAAACTCTCATGTCTATTTCAGAGACATACCAACGTGCGCGGCGCGGACTGGCGGTGGCGGCCCTGGCACTTGCCTGCGCGCTGGCTGGTGCCGGGCTGGCGCCGGTGACGGCGTGGGCGAGCATCGCGGGCGCGGCGCTCGGCGTGAACGTCGAGGTGCCCTCCACCATCGAGCAGCGGCCCGGCGCGGGCGACCCC
>CAJUFC010000190.1 GCA_910585565.1 uncultured Eggerthellaceae bacterium
CCCTTTTCCCTCTTCTCGAGAAACTAGTACCCCCTAGTTTCCCACGGAGGCTCCCCCTAGCCTCCAACAGCCGAGCATCGGTTCCCCCGACCGATGCGCAGAGAGGGGCGGTTTTACAGCCGCCCCTCTTTCATGCTATACGGGGTAGGGCGGCAAACGAAGGTTAGTCGCACGGTCGCGTGAGGCGCGTGAAGGCCGCGTGCGGCAAACGACACGAATGATGGGCGGCAGACAGAACTGACCAAGCCACGGATGACTTTCGAAGGTGGTTGCTATGGCTCTTGCAAACGACACGACTGCGACGAACACCCCCAAGCTGCTGGATGTGCGGCTCGTTTCGGGTGGCTGGATCAACAAATACATCTTGACGTACGAAATGCCTGACGGCACGCAGTACGAATACGAGGCGGTGTCCCGCAAGGGCCTGGAGGCATACAGGGACGCGCTCGAGCAGAATGCCGAAGGCGACCGGCGTGACCCGCTGGCGGCGGACGCGGTGTGCATCGTGCCCATATTGCCGGATGATTCGCTGCTGCTGATCAAGGAGTTTCGCTACGCCGTAAACGGCTGGGTGATAGCGTTTCCTGCGGGGCTCGTCGAGCCGGGCGAGAGCTTGCGCGCGTGCATCGACCGCGAGCTGCGCGAAGAGACCGGCTATCAGGTGCGCACCGACTTCGATGGCGACCCCATCATGCCGCTGCCGCAGAGCGGGTATTCGTCGGTCGGCATGGGCGAGGAGAACGTGCGCGTGGTGATTGCGTACGTGGAGCCTGCGGGTGACGCGCGCCCCGAGCCTTCGGAGCTCATCGAGGTGTTCGAGCTGCCGCGTGCAGAGGCAGGCGACTTCCTCGACAACAACACGGACCTGATCGGCACGCGTTGCCAGTTGCTGCTGGAGGCAGTGCGGCGCATCAACGTGCTGCGCAAGAGGCTCGTCCTCGCGCAGAACCCTCTCACGAGCGAGGACTTCGCATAAGCAGGATGGGCGAGAGCGGCATGCCCCTATTCGGCAGCGTCGAGGAGGTCGAGCGCCTTGACGTAGCCGCCGGCGCCGTAGCTCAGGCACTTGGATACGCGCGCGATGGTGGTGGCCGAAGCGCCGGTCGTCTTTTCGATGGCCGAGTAGGGCTTGCCTTCGCGCAAGAGGCGCGCCACGGCCAGCCGCTGCGACGTCTCGCGAATCTCGCGAACGGTGAATAGGTCTTCGAGCAGGGCGAAGATATCGTCCTCGTCGTCCATCGCGGCGAGCGTGCGCAGGAGGTCGTCAACGTCTTTGCTGCGTATGTTCTTGGTGTCTGGCATATCTCGTACCTCTGCTGGCTGTAGGCTGTAGGCTGTAGGCTGTCGGGCTGCTAGGTGCGGCCGCTGGCTGCTGACTGTCGGGTGCGGCCGCCGGCTTATCGGTCGCTGGCTGCCGGTCGACAGCCGTTTGGCCGCTTGGCCGCTGGCTGACGGCTACTGACGCTGTCGTATCAAGCCGTATTCTATCGATTCCACGAGCGCGTTCCAACAGGCTTCGAGGATGTTCTCGCTCACGCCAATCGTGCCGAACTGTCCTTGGCGGTCGGCCGTCGTGATGGTCACGCGGGTGACCGCGCCGGTGCCTTGGCTCTCGTCGGGCAGGCGCACCTTGAAATCGACGAGCTCCATGTCGGCCACCTCGGGGTAGAACTCGGTGATGGCCATGCGCAGCGCATTGTCGAGCGCCCCGACAGGGCCGGTGCCTTCGCCGGTCGTTACCAGGCGCTCGTCGCCGACGTGTATCTTGATGGTGGCCTCGGAGGCCGCATCCTTGGCAAGCGCACCCACATCCTCGCGGTCATCCACGATGACGCGCCAGCTTTCCAAGGTGAAGGCGGGGCGATAGGTGTCCAGGTGGCGCATGATCAGCAAGGCCAGCGAGCCGTCGGCCACCTCGTAGGTGTAGCCCTTGGCCTCGCGTGCCTTGATGTCGTCCAAGATCGCCTGCACGTCCACGTCGCTAGCCGTGAGGTCGAACCCGAGCAGTGACGCCTTCTGCAAAAGAGAGGCCTTGCCGGCGAGCTCGCTGACAACCATGTGGGATGCGTTGCCGACGCGTTCGGGGCTGATGTGCTCGTATGCTTCGGGAAAGCGCGCGATGGCGCTGGCGTGCAGGCCGCCCTTGTGGGCGAAGGCCGACCGTCCGACATACGGGTAGTGCGCCGGGACAGATACGCCGGCTACCTCGGCGACGAAGTGAGATACCGCCGTCAGGTCGCGCAGCGAAGCGCCGCCGACAGCCTCCATGCCCATCTTGAGCTCAAGGTCGGCAATGACCGTTGCGAGGTCGGTGTTGCCGACGCGCTCGCCGATGCCGCCAATGGTGCCCTGCACTTGGCGGATGCCGACGCGCACCGCGGCCAGCGAATTGGCGACGGCGCAGCCCGAGTCATTGTGGCAGTGGATGCCGAATTGCTGGCCTGGCAGCGCAGCCACGGCGGCCCCGGCAATCTCTTCGATGTCGAAGGGCAGCATGCCGCCGTTCGTCTCGCACAGCGTGATGCAGTCGGCTCCGGCCTCGTGGGCGGCGCGAATGCACGCGAGCGCGTAGCCTGCGTCGGACCGCCAGCCGTCGAAGAAGTGCTCGGCGTCGAAGATGACCTCGAGCCCGGCTGCCTTCAAAAACGCAACCGAGTCGGCTATCATGCGCAGGTTTTCCTCGAGCGTTGTCTGCAGCGCGCGCGTGACTTGCGCATCCCATGTCTTGCCGACGATGGTCGCTGCGGCAGCGCCGCTGGCGACGAGGTCGGCAAGCCCCGCGTCTTCGCAGGCCGCAACGCCCTTTTTGCATGTGTTGCCAAACGCCGCGAGGCGTGCGTGGGCAAGCGGCTCGCGGCGCAGTTCCTCAAAAAAGGCGATGTCTTTGGGGTTGGAGGCCGGAAAGCCCCCCTCGATATAGTCGATGCCGAACGCATCGAGCCGCCGCGCGACGAGCAGCTTGTCTTCCAGCGAGAAGTTGATGCCCTCGCACTGGCCCCCGTCGCGCAGCGTGGTGTCGTAGGTGAATACCCGCTCCATTACACCTCGGTCAGCCAGTCGGCGTACTCTTCGATGTGGCCATAGCAGACGTCGAAGAAGCGCTTTTGCAGCTGCTGGGTGATTTCGCCGGGCTTGCCGATGCGCCGTCCGTCAACCGAGCCGATGGGCGTCAGCTCAGCGGCCGAGCCGGTCATGAACACCTCGTCGGCGATGTAGAGGTCCGAGCGCGTCAGGCTCTCCTCGATGACGGGGATATCCAGCTCCTCGGCCAGCACGATGACCGAGTCGCGCGTGATGCCCTCCAACACGCCGTCAGACAGCGGCGGAGTCGACAGGATGCCGTCGCGCACGACAAACAGGTTCTCGCCGGTGCCCTCGCACACGAGCCCTTCTTCGTTCAGCATGATGGCCTCGGCGTAGCCGTGCTCCTTGGCTTCCAGCTTGGCCATGAGCGAGTTGAAATAGGCGGCGGTCGCCTTGACGGCCGGCGGAATCGCGTTGATGGAGCGCTGGCGCCACGACGAGATGCCGACATTGATGCCGTTGGCGAGCGCGTCGGGCCCGAGGTAGGCATCCCACGGCCAGCAGGCGATGACCACGTCGGTGGGCGCGCCTGACGGGTCGACGCCCATGACGCCGTAGCCGCGATACACGATGGGGCGGATGTAGCACGACGGCAGCTTGTTCGCGCGGATGACCTCGACGGTTGCCGCGCACAGCTCCTCTACCGTGTAGGGCAGCTCGATGGACGCGATCTTGGCCGAGCGGTGCAGGCGCTCCATGTGGTCTTGCAGGCGAAACACGAAGCTCTTGTCAGAGTCGGGGTCCTTGTAGCAGCGAATGCCCTCGAACACGCCCGAGCCGTAGTGCAGCGAGTGCGACAGCACATGGGTGGTTGCCTCAGCCCAGGGCACCAGCTCGCCATTTTTCCATATGTAATCGACTTCCGTTATGTCTGCCATGAGATTGCCCCCTCTTGAATATAAAAATGATGCTGCCCATTATAGCTATTGGCGGCCATAAGCTGGGCAGCATCGCAACTGACGTATGCGGGCGCGTGCAGGGCGCATCCACGGACGCGTGCAGGGCGCATCCCGAGCGCGCCCCGATAACGTCTACGCGTAGAACAGAATCTCGTTGTAAGTCGGCACCGGCCAGGTCTCGCGTTCGACGATGATCTCCATCGCGTCGACGGCGTCACGCAGGTCGTCCATCACCGGGACAATCTCGTGCGCGTTCATGTCGGCGCGCTTTTGCTGGTCCTCGATCTCGAGCGAGGCGTAGTGCAGCTCGTGCAGCTTGGCGAGATGGTCGTTGATGCGCGTGGCGCCCTCCATGAGCGTGGCGAGCTTGGCCTCTTGCGCAGACGTGTCGGCGCTCGGCAGCACTTGCTTTACCTTCCAGAGGTTTTCGGCCACCTCGGCAGCAAAGCGGTTGATGGCTGGCAGGTAGTCGCGGCGCACGAGGCGCTTCATCGTGCGTATCTCGATGTTGAGCGTCTTGTTGTACTTCTCGAGCTTGACCTCGTAGCGGCTGCGCACCTCGGTCTCGCTGAGCACGTGGAACTCCTCGAAGAGGTCAATCGACTTCTGCGAGATGAGGCACGGCAGGGCGTCTGCCGTCGTCTTGTGGTTGGCCAGTCCGCGCCGTGCCGCCTCGATGGGCCACTCGTCCGAATAGCCGTCGCCGTTGAAGATGATGCGCTGATGGTCGCGCAGGGTGCGCTTGACGTAGTCTTTGGCAGCGTCCTCGAACTCGTCGGCAGGCACGCCCTCCATCGAGTCGGCGAACTCCTTGAGCGATTTGGCCATGGCCGTGTTGAGGATCATGTTGCAGTCAGAGAGGTTTTGCTGCGAGCCCGGCATGCGGAACTCGAACTTGTTGCCCGTGAAGGCAAACGGCGAGGTGCGGTTGCGGTCGGTGTTGTCCTTGAGGAAGTTGGGCAGCTCGTCCACGCCCAGGTCCATCTCGGTGCGCTTGGCCGACTTGTAGGCGTCGTCTCCCGCGACGAGCGCTTCCACGACGCGCCCCAGCTCGTCGCCCAAAAACATCGACACGATGGCTGGAGGCGCCTCGTTGGCGCCCAGGCGGTGGTCGTTGCCCGCCGAGGCTGCCGACATGCGCAAGAGCTCCTGATAATCGTCAACTGCCTGCACGACGCCGGCCAGAAACACCATGAACTGCAGGTTGGCTATGGGGTTCTCGCCCGGGTCGAGCAGGTTTTTCCCGTCAGCTGACAGCGACCAGTTGTTGTGCTTGCCCGAGCCGTTGATGTGCTCGAAGGGCTTTTCGTGCTCGAGGCAGACCAGCCCGTAGTGCGAAGCCAAAAGGCGCATCTCCTCCATCGTCAGGAGGTTTTGGTCGACCGCGCGGTTGGCGTTGGAGAACAGCGGCGCCAGCTCGTGCTGGCAGGGTGCCACCTCGTTGTGCTTGGTCTTGGCCGGCACGCCCAGCTTCCACAGCTCGTCGTCCAGCTCCTTCATGAAGTTGTTCACGCTCGGGCGGATGGCGCCGAAATAGTGCTCTTCCAGCTCTTGGCCCTTGCACGGCGAATAGCCGAACAGCGTGCGTCCCGTCAGCACCAGGTCGAGCCGCTTCTCGTAGTCCTTCTCCGAGATGAGGAAGTACTCTTGCTCGGCGCCCAGCGTCGCGACAACGCGCTGGTGCGGCTTGCCGAACAGCTCGAGCACGCGGTTGGCCTGCACGTCAACGGCTTTCATCGAGCGCAGCAGCGGCGTCTTTTTGTCCAGCGCCTCGCCGTTGTACGAGCAAAACGCCGTCGGGATGCACAGCACCTCGTCTTTGATGAACGCAAACGAGGTGGGGTCCCAGGCGGTGTAGCCGCGCGCCTCGAACGTCGCGCGCAGGCCGCCCGACGGGAACGACGACGCATCAGGCTCGCCCTGGATGAGCTCCTTGCCGGAGAACGTCATGATGGCATGCCCGTCGTCGATGGGGTCGATGAAGCTGTCGTGCTTCTCGGACGTGATGCCGGATAGGGGCTGGAACCAATGCGTGTAGTGCGTGGCCCCCAGCTCGATGGCCCATTCCTTCATGGCGTGGGCCACGACGTTGGCGACCTCGAGGTCGAGGGGCTCGCCGCCCTTGATGGTCTTGAGCAGCTGCTTGTACGTTGCTGACGGCAGGCGCTCTTGCATCGTGTGCTCGTCAAAGACCCGCTGACCATAGATTTCCATAACGTCCGACATCTGTGCGCTCCTAACGTCGTTGACCGGACTGGCTTTGATTGGGCTGGTTCGATGGTATCAATTGTTCATCAACTTTGTTTCGGGAGTTTTACGAAGTTATTAACTGTAAAATAGTGAGAAGGCTTATTAAGGTTGTTCTTCCAGGTCGCTTTTGGCCGCGTGCAAGGGGTGAAACGATGATAGACGGTGATATGGAAAAACTCTATCCATCCGCAAAGACGCTCGTGCAGGACTGCGTAGCGAGCCGGGTGTTTGCCAAGGATGCATCGCTGTACGACTACTCGACGGCGGCGCGCGAGAGCGCCGAGCATTATATGGGTTGGACCGACCTGGCGAGCCATCCGCATTGCGATCTTGACGAGATCATGGCGTTTGCCGATGAGGTGGTGGCCTCCGGCATCGACACGGTGGTGCTGCTCGGGCAGGGCGGGTCGACTCAGGCGCCGATGACCATCACGAAATACAACAAGCTGGACAAAAACCGCGTTACGTTCAAGGTGCTCGACAGTGATTCTCCCATTCGCTTCCGCAAGCTGCGCGCGTTCTGCCGGCCCGAGACGACGTTGTTCATCGTGTCGTCGAAAAGCGGCGGCACGATCGAGCCGCGCATGATGCTCAAGGCCGTCACCGAGTCGTTCGGGGCCGATCTGGGGGACGAGTTCCCGCAGCACTTGGTTGCGATCACCGACCCGGGCTCTGCGCTCGAGCAGATGGCGCATGAGCAGGGCTGGCGCAAGGTGTTCTCCGGCGTGCCCGAGGTGGGTGGGCGCTTCTCGGCGCTGTCGGTGTTCGGGCTGGTGCCTGCGGCGCTCGTCGGCATCGACATCCGCAAGCTGCTGGCGCATGCGAGCGAGGCCGAGCGCCGTTGCTCGGAGGACGCCATCGACAACCCCGCCATCAACCTGGCGGCGTTTCTCTACGACAACTACCAGCAGGGCCGCAACAAGTTCTCGTTCCTGACGCCCAAGCGCGGGCGCGTCTTGGGGCTGTGGATCGAGCAGCTGATCGCCGAGTCGCTGGGCAAGGACGGCCAAGGCATCCTGCCCAACATCGAGATCGACACGCTGTTGCTGACGAAAGACCCGGGCGACCGCTCGGTCATCATGTACCAGACCAAGACCGACTTGTGGGACGAGCGGCGCAACTTCGAGATGAGCCTCGCCTACGTGGACGCGAACATCCCGCGTCAGAACTACCGGATTGACGAGGTGGAAGAGGTGGCCGAGCACTTCGTCATGTGGGAGTACGCCACAGCGATGTGCGGCTACCTGATGAAGGTGGCGCCGTTCGACCAGCCCGACGTGCAGTCGACCAAGACCGCCGTGCTGGAGATGCTGGCCGATGGCCTGCCCGAGCCAGACTATGTTGAGACGTTCGTGCCTGAGGTGGACATGGGGCAGATCGAGGTGCGGCAGGCGCCGGTGTTTGCCGCCTGCAAGACGCTGCACGACACGCTGTACGAGCTTTTCATGTCCATCGGTCCGGACGACTACTTCGCGATGAACTCGTTTTTGCCGTTCACGGGCGAGGGGCGTCGCGAGGCGCTGGAGGCCATTCGTCACAGCGCGGCGCGGCACTTCGGTGTCGTGTCGTGCCTCGAGATAGGCCCGCGCTACCTGCATTCCACCGGCCAGCTGCAAAAGGGCGGCCAGAACAACGGCGTGTTTTTGGTGATATCGGCAGGCGAGCTGAAGGACATCCCGCTGCCCGAGGGCTCGGAAGCCACGTCGCTGGGGGCGCTGGCCAAGGCGCAAGCCATCGGCGACATGAAGACGCTGGCCGAGCGCGGCCGCCGCGTCGTCAGCGTGCATCTGCCGGACAACTCGGGCGTCACGCTGCGCATGCTGAGCGAGGTCGCCCGCAGGGCCATCTGGGAGGCCTGCATCGCCAAAGGCGGCATCGGGGCTGGGGCTGCTGGCGTCGCAGAGTGACAAAAGCCGCCCTCACACGGCGGCTTTTGTCGTAGCGCATAAGTCATAACCGGAGGGCGATGCCTCACGTCTGCTATTTTGACACGGTTCGATTTCATTGACCATTCTGATGCGGAGTCGTTGACTGATGATAGACGCGCTGGACATACATGTAAAAGGCATCGTGCAAGGGGTGGGGTTCCGCCCCTTCGTCTATCGGCTTGCGAAGAAATATCTCATCAATGGCTGGGTGATGAACACCGTTGATGGGGTGCACATTCGCGCCGAGGGCGACGAGAAGCTGATGGACGAGTTCGTGATGGAGATTTCGGAGAACGCGCCAGCTGCGGCGCAGGTAACCGAGATCGAGATGCGCGAGGTGCCCCTCGAGCCATATGACGGCTTCGAGATTCGCTTCTCTGACGACGGCGAGGCGGCAGAGACGACGCTGGTGTCGCCGGATTTGGCGACGTGCGCCGACTGCCAACGCGAGCTGTTCGACGAGTCGGATCGACGCTATCGCTACCCGTTTATCAACTGCACCAACTGCGGGCCTCGCTTCACCATCATCGACGAGCTGCCATACGACCGCGCGAGCACGTCTATGCGCGACTTCGAGATGTGCGATGCGTGCGCTGCCGAGTATGCCGACCCGGCCGACCGGCGATTCCATGCGCAGCCGGATGCGTGCTTTGCGTGCGGGCCGCACATCAGCTGGTCCGAAGACGCGGGCGAGACGGTCGCGTGGGGCGACACGCGTGCGGCAAGCGATGCGATCTTCGCGCGCGCGGTGACGCTGCTGCTGGAAGGCAAGATACTGGCCGTCAAGGGGCTGGGCGGCTTTCATCTCGTGTGTGACGCCAACAACGCGCAGGCGGTGGCGCTCTTGCGGGAGCGCAAGCGTCGCGAGGGCAAGCCGTTTGCGGTCATGATGGCGTCGCTTGATGACGTGCGGGGCGTGTGCGAAGTGGGCGTCGAGGAGGCCGCCGTGCTCGCTGGCGCGGCGCGTCCCATCGTGCTCTTGCGCAAGCAGCTGGGGGCTGCGTTTGCGCCGGGCTTGGCTGATGCGTTGCCCGAGTTGGGCGTCATGCTGCCCTATACGCCTGTGCAGCAGCTGTTGCTGCACGACTTTGCGGCGGCTGTCGAGGCTGCCGGTGCGACGGGCGCGGCGGCAGCGGCGGGCGCGTCCGAGGCGGCGCTTGTCGCCAATCCGCCCATGCTGGTCATGACGTCGGGCAATCTGCACGACGAGCCTATCGTGATCGATGACGCCGAAGCCTATCAGCGGCTCGCCGTGGTGGCTGACGCGTTTTTGGGAAACAACCGACGCATTCTCACGCGGTTCGACGACTCGGTCGTGCGCGTCATTCGCGCTGGCACGGCTGGCGAGACGGTGCAGATGATTCGCCGCGCCCGCGGCTACGCACCTGCCCCGATCGCGGTGGCGCAAGCCCTCGGCGTTGACGAGGCCGCGCCCGCTGGCTCGCGCACCATCTTCGCGGCAGGTCCCGAGCAGAAAAACACGTTCGCGTTCCTGCGCACGGGCGCTGCTGAGGGCGCAGGCGACGCGGCGGCCGCCAGCGCGCAAGCCTTCGTCTCGCAGCACATCGGCGACATGGAGAACGCCGAGGTGTTCGACGCGTGGCTTGAGGCCAAGCGCCGCTATGAGGCGCTGTTCGACCTCGCCGCCGACGAGCTTGCGTGCGACCTGCATCCGGAATACCTCACGTCCAAGTGGGCGCGCGAGCGCGCGGCGCTGCATCAGCCGCCGCTGCCGCTGGTCGAGGTGCAGCACCATCATGCGCACATCGCGGCGGTCATGGGGGAGCATGCGCTTGCCGGTGCTGTGTGTGGCATTGCCTTTGACGGCACGGGCTATGGGGCCGACGGCAACATCTGGGGCGGCGAGGCGCTGCTCGCCAACCGACAGGACTTCGAGCGGTTTGCCAATTTTGCGTATGTGCCCATGCCGGGGGGCGCCTCTGCGGTGCGGCGTCCGCTGCAGATGGCCTATGGCGTGCTGTGGGAATACGATCTGCTGGACCATCCGGCTGCAGCGGAGGCGCTGGCCCCGCTGGGGGAAGCGCAGCGCGAGACGCTGGAGACGATGATCGACCAAGGTGTCAACACGCCGGTGACCTCGTCGGTGGGACGTCTCTTCGACGCAGCCAGCGCCCTGTTGGGCATCTGCACCGAGCCGACCTACGAAGGCGAGCCGGCCATTCTGCTGGAAGCGGCCCTGGGGGATGCGGCTGAGCGCGTGGCGACGCGCGCCGGCGTGGCTGATGGCGGCACGGCCGACGCTGGCGCGGCTGATGGTGGCGCTGCCTATCGCATCGACGTGGTCAAGAACACCGCGACCGACACATCGACTGCGCACGACACGTCAGTCGTGCTGCTTGACGCGGCGCCGGTGTTTCAGGCGCTGCTGGACGACAAGGCGGCTGGCGTGTCTGTGCCCGTCATCGCGCGGCGCTTCCACGACGCGTTCGTTGACGCCATCGTGCAGGTGGCCCATCTCGTGCAGGCGCTGTACGACATCACGACCATCGCGCTGTCTGGCGGCGTCTTCATGAATCGCTATCTCATCGAGCATGCCGCTTCCGCGCTCGAGGCCGCCGGCTTCACCGTTGTCCTTCATCGCGAGCTGCCGCCCAACGATGGCTGCATTTCCTTCGGCGAAGCCGTGGTAACATACGCCAAAACCGCATCGTAGCCCCACCCCGCGTCATCCTGAGCACTCGAAGCCCAGTGGGCTTCGAGGCGAGGGCGCGAAGCGGCCGAGCGCTCATGATTTTTTCATACGAATGTGGGCCGAAGGCCCGGCCCCACCCTGCGTCATCCTGAGCGGAGGGCCGAAGGCCCGGCCCCACCCCGCGTCATCCTGAGCGGAGGGCCGAAGGTCCGGAGTCGAAGGATCTCGCTGCAGCGAAGCGTGCTTTCAGGCCGAGACTGTGCGCAACTTGATTGGAGGCGTTATATATATGTGTCTAGCCATTCCCGCTCGGGTGACCGAGCTTGCCGGCGATAGCTTGGCGACCGTGGACATCTTGGGCGCGACGCGCGAGATTTCCGTCGACCTCACGCCGCAGGTGGCGGTGGGCGACTATGTGCTCGTGCATGCCGGATTTGCCATCGAGGTGGTAGACGAGCAGTTTGCCCAGGAGACGATCGAGCTCATTCGCGAGTTTCCCGAGCTGGCCGCCGATGACGCGTCGCCGCAGCCGACGGGCGCGCAAACGGGCGCCCAGCCGGCAGCAACGGGCGCGCAGCCGGCAGGCGTCTCCATGCAGGGCATGCTGGCCTCTCTCGCCGATGAGCTATAGGGGGCGCTGGCACCATGCAGTTTGACGCGTTCAAAGACCCAGAGCTTGCGCGCGGGCTGGTTGGCTCGATTCGCGTGCTGGCCGAAGCCATCGGACGCGACGTCACGCTGATGGAGGTGTGCGGCACGCACACGGTGTCCATCGCGCGCGCGGGCATCCGCTCGCTCATGCCCGACAACGTGCATCTTGCGTCGGGGCCCGGGTGCCCGGTGTGCGTTACGTCCAACCACGACATCGACAAGGTCATCGCGCTGGCGCGCATGCCGGAAGTCATCATCGCCACGTTCGGCGACATGACGCGCGTGCCCGGCTCTACGTCCAGCCTGTTGGGCGAGCAGGCACATGGGGCCGATGTGCGCATCGTCTATTCGCCGCTCGACGCGCTGCGCATTGCCGAGGAAAACCCCGACCGCGAGGTCGTCTTCGTCGGTGTCGGCTTCGAGACGACAACGCCGCTGGTGGCAATGGCCATTAAGCGTGCGAGCGCGGCCGGCCTGACGAACTTCTCCGTCTATGGCGCGCACAAGAACATGCCGGGTGCGCTTGAGGCCATTGTGAACGACCCCGAGCTCAAGGTGGATGCGCTCATCTTGCCTGGTCACGTGTCGACCATCATCGGGGCTGCGCCGTATGAGTTTTTGGCTGAGCGCTACGGGCTGCCCGGCGTCATCACCGGGTTCGAGCCGGTAGACATCTTGCAAGGCATCGCCATGATCTTGCGCCAGCTAGCCAAGGGCCGCGCCGAGGTGGAGATCGCCTATGCGCGCGGCGTCATGCGCGAAGGCAACCCGGTCGCGCTGGCGGCCATCGACGAGGTGTTCGAGACGGTAGGCGCCACCTGGCGCGGGCTAGGCGAGATTCCGGGCAGCGGGTACGCCATCCGCGACGCATTCGCGCGCTGCGACGCGATGCGCCGGCTCGCGCCCGCAGTCGAGCCGACCATCGAGCATGCCGGCTGCCGCTGCGGCGACGTCCTGCGCGGCGCCATCACCCCCGCCGATTGCCCGCTTTTCCGTCGCGCGTGCACGCCCGAGAACCCCATCGGCCCCTGCATGGTCTCCAGCGAAGGCGCCTGCGCCGCCTACTACCGGTACTACTAAAGGCAGGGCGCCTCGTCCTTTCGGGGCTAGGTTTATCTTTTGGCTCCTAGTGGCACTATTGTATACATAATATATACAGTACATATCAACATGCTTTACAATTTGCCTTAGCAGAGAGTATGCTGTATCTCTCAAGGAAGGGAGCGCGCTATGACTACGGCGATGGTTAATGTTCGGATGGATGTTGAGACCAAGCGCGATATGGAATCGGTCTGCAAGGAATTGGGCATGAGCATGACGACGGCCTTCACCATCTTCGCCAAGAAGATGGGGCGCGAGCGTCGCATTCCTTTCGAGGTTTCAATCGACCCGTTTTATACTGAAGCCAACCTCGCTCACATTCGTCGCGGTGTTGCTGCCCTCGATGCTGGTCGTGGTGCAAGTCATGAATTGCTAGAAGATGAATAAGGTCTGGGCTCCTGAGGCGTGGGACGACTATCTTTGGTGGCAGACCCAAGACAAAAGAACCCTCAAGAAGATCAACGCTCTTATTAAAGATATAGAACGCAGCGGTTTTTCGGCGGGTATTGGAAAGCTGGAGCCGCTTCGGGGTGATCTTTCTGGATTTTGGTCGCGTCGGATAGATGAGCAGAATAGGCTTGTCTATCGCGTCGTTGGGGCGAGCATAGAGATCGCCTCTTGCAAATCTCATTACGGAGATGCCTGATTGTCTGCTCTGTTCATGAGAGCCTTCATGTTGGCTGAAAGGCTTTCAGGTTTCTTTCAGGTTGTGGTGGAATTGTGATTTTCAGAAAACTTTCAGGTTTCTTGCCTCCAAACCGTTTACATCGTGAGGGAAGAGGGTTATAAATAATCACGGTTGTTAAGATTGGTTGAAAAATCAAAAGGAGGAAAACCATGAAGACTTCCAAGATGCTCGGTGCAGTCGCACTGACCGCAGCTCTGGCAATGGGTACTGTTCCGGCGTTCGCAGTTAGCTATGGCGCTGGCGATCTGACCTATGACGGCACGCAGACGTCCGTCGGCGATGACAAGCTCGTTGGCAACGTCAACACCGCTGACTCGACCGCTTCTGGCGATACCGCCATCTACGCGACGAGCTATGTTCCTCAGCTGAACGTCACCATCCCGATCGAGATGGGTGTTGCATTCCCAGCCGCTGATGGTAAGATCATCTTCCCGTCCAACGATGCATATCAGATCAAGAACAACAGCGACACCAACAAGGTCACCATCGAGTCTGTCCTGGCTAGGACCACCAAGTCTGACTTCAAGCTGGTTAAGACTGTGGCCAGCGGCGCCGTTACTGGCACTTCTGCTGACTACTCCATCAAGGCTCAGCCGTCTGTTGGCGATGCGGTTCAGCTCGAGGAAGCCGACATCACCAACCCGGTGCCGCAGGACCTTACCGGTTGGGAGATTGCTGCCGCTCCTTCCACCACCACGCCGAGCACCCTGCCGATTGCTTTCTCTGGTGACGCAGCCTATGCTACTGGCAAGGACGGCAACGTCTTCGCTATGAGCGCTCTGAAGATCGCCAACCTGTCCTACGTCGTGAAGTCTGTGGCTTAAGTACGAACAAGGATTGATCAGTCGACGCTGATTAAGCACCGAGCCGACTATCTAAGAACGGCGAAGTAGAGCTGATCGGAGAGGGGCGGTGAGAGATCATCGCCCCTCTTTTAATCTCTCCAACCAATATATAATGTTCCTTTTGGTAACGAAAAGCGTAATTGTCCCCGAAAGTAGAACGGAACACGAACATGGCAAACAACGTGCATCAAGGTAATCGCAATAATGCGGCTGCGGCGCAGGACGATAAGAAAAAGAAGCGCGGCGCAGGCTTTTACATCGGCATGATTATTGCGGCTATTGCCATTATCTTGGCGCTCGTATTCGCGGTATTCATGTTCATGAATTCCACCCAAGCGTCCAATCGAGGCGGTGCGGCAGGCCAGTTGGAAGGCAAGACGCCTCAGGAGATTCAGGCCGAGCTGGACAAGGTCGTTGGCGAAGGCATGTTCAACATCTCCATTGCCAGTGCCGTTGAGTTTGCAGATGGCACCTCCGAAGGTGAGGTGAAGATAGAGAACTCACCCGCCAATCGTTATCTCATGCAGGTGGACATGATGCTGGAGGATGGCACGGTTATTTACGAGTCGCCTATCCTCGAACCCAATTACCACATACAGACGGCAAAGCTGTCAGAGGATTTAGATCCGGGAACGTACGAAGTGACGGCGGTGTTCTACGCGCTTGATCCGAATACCGAGCAAGAGGTCGGTCAGGCGGCCGCGCAGATGACTATCACTGTGCTGGGTTAGCCGCGACACAACCGATGCAATGGCTCAAGGGGAGCCGAGACGAACATGAGCATAGTAATATCAGCTGGGGAGCAAAAGGAAGAGCTATGTTAGTGGCGAAGAAGATTCTACATAGCGCATTGGCGCTCATCGTGAGCATCTGTATGATGCTGACGCTCACTCCTGCGGCAGCATGGGCTGCTGGTGAAGGAAGTGGCACGGTTGGCAAATCGGAGCTCGTCACGATTGACTCAATTGGCCCAGATGGCATCGCTGTAGGTCATGGCAGCACGGCCATCATAGCGAGGGTGTACACCCTTCTCGGTAAGTTCATCGCCATTACGGCGCCCGAGAACTACAGCAGTGTGGATGATGCCATTGCCGCCGTAACGGGTTCGAACGCTGATGCGAACAAGAACCATGAGATTGCGGCGACGATTCAGTACAGCAAAGACACGCCTGTTCCGACCAACCCTGATGGAACCGTTAAATTTAAGGTTACCTGGACAGTTAGGCAGATTGCCTACTATGACAGCGTGAATGGACAGCGGGTTGAGAACCCCGGGTACGAATCCACGATTCTTGTTAAAGAATACAGCGTCCCGAAGGCGGACATCGAGGGTGAAAAAACCGCTGATCTTTTGTTCGATCTCAAGAATGATTCTGATGCCATGGGGAGGCTGAGACAGGCCATCCATAGCATTAATACCGTCTATGAGGTCAAGGCATCGCTGGATGATGGAGACTACATCACCACCGAGATTGGCATCATCCCCGATTATAAGTACGCCACGATGGATGATCGTGGAAACATTGAGGCTCCCATTGACTGGGGCATCATGCCGCCGCCTGGAGCGACCATTGAAAGCAACACCAATATTGCGGGTTACTTTAAGCCGGGTACTACGCTGACGACGACGAAGGCGAACAGTGCGCTGGACGCAAATCTGGGGTCGGCATTCCAGGTGCTGAATTCGGCTGCCACCAACAATGAGCCGACTGAGCTGATTGAGGAAGCAGTCGCTTTCAACGTCAACAAGCCGGCTGGCGTTGGTGCTGATGACAAGTGGCCTCCGTACATCATGGACCTGACGGTTCATCTTTCCATTAATGAGAAAGCATATAACCAGGCCGTTGGCGCCATCGACAAAGACGGCAAGCCCGTTGTGGGCAATGAGGACAAAGCGTTGAAGGTTGGCGACATCATCAACGTATATTGGTATCCGCCGAATGCCACGCCTGACCCTGAGACCGGCGAGGTTGAGGTGCAAGTGCTGCAGGCACGGGTCGTCTTGGGCGTCGACGCTAAGGACGCTGACGGTAACTCGCTCGGCAACTTGGCCGCTGAGGTGATTATTGGCGGAACGGGTGCTGCCCTCGGTGTCTTTGCCGTTGGCTATCCCACGACCGAGACGTATGACATGACGACCCAGGTTGAGGGTCCTGGCTCCATTTTCCCCGTGCTGAACGAGGAGAAGGACAACACGACGCTTTCATGTGCGCTGCCGCAGCCGATTGTCATGAATCCGCTGCTGCCTGGCTATGTCGTGAGCAAGGTAACGGTCACGGCGACCGACAAGAACGATAATCCTGTCGCGCTCAATACGGTTGATGGGCTGACAGCCAATAGGGCGACTGGCGAATACGTGTTTAACGGTCCCCTCGCTGGCAACACGATAACGATTAACCCCGAACAGCTAGGCATCATGCCAGGCTACAAGCTGACGGTCACGGCGCACTTCACCGAGGCGCCGGCAGAACCGTCGGTTTCTCAGGTGACTATACAGGCTGTTGCGGAGAACGGAGCCAAAGGCAAGGTAACGGCGACGTACGACACCATGGGGGCTGCCGAGCAGTCGAAGGTCACCGTGGTGACGGACGGTATCAGCCCGGATGCGAGCAAGGGCGAAGTGTCCAGCCCGCATGGCCCGACCCAGATGGTCTCCAAGGACGGTATCTTCCTTGAGTTCAATCCGTCCGATTTGGACATCTTTAATCCGGATGGCGCTACGTACAAACTGAAGAGCCTGACGATCAACGGCGAGACCATTACCGTTGATGGGCTGAGCTATTTCCTAAGCGCTATTCCTGCGAATGCGGTGATTGTTGCCACCTTTACCGATGGGGCGCCTAGCACAGATATTCCGTCGTATGAGGTAGAGGCTGACTGGGAGCTGTCTAATCTCGACGACGCTCCGGCTGACGCGGTGCCAGCTGAGTTTACGGGTACGGGCACGGTGAGCTCGGGCAGCATGAGGAGCGTGGTTGCCAAGAACCTGAGCAAGGGCAAGGACAAATACATCCTGACGTCGGTTGTACTCTATCCGGAGGGGCAAGAGGCAACTGAGTCGGGAGAGGATGAGAACGGCGATCCTATCGCGGTTGCACCGGGTATTCCGCTGTACAAGTTTGATCCCGCGAATCCCACGGTGGCGCCTGACCCCAATCTGATTACGGTGACGGACGCCGAAGCGGTGGCGAAGCTGTACAACATTGTTTCGGGCATGCGCCTGAAGTTTACCTATCAGTATGTCGAGGCGGATCCGCTGGCGACGCTGACCATTCCGGATACCATTGAGGACGGCACGACCGACCCGGTGCCGGGCAGTGATCCCATCAAGATTTACGATGATGCTACCGAGCCGGTCAAGGTGACTATCACTCCTGATGCGGATTATGAAATCGATAAGGTCACGCTGATTCAGAAGGACGACAGCGGCAACAAAACGGCTGAGATTGATCTTGCTGACGAGTCGAATTGGCCGGAGCGTGACGATGGCACGAAGATCAATCCGCTCGTGCCTGTTGACCCCACTGACCCATCGAAGGGCGTTACGGTCAACTTCGTGAGTGACCCCGAGAAGGACTTTGGCGCGATATTCGAGATTACGGTTCCCAGCGAGGTTGAGGGCGAGCCTGACAAGACCATCGTCGTGGTGAACATCGCTGGCGACACGACGCTTGAGCCGACGTTTGTCGACACGAGGGAGAACGTGGCGACAGTCGTGGCGTGGTCTTCTACCCCCGGCGCCACCAACACCAATCCGCTGACTAACGAGTCGGACGGCGGCTCTGTCTCGGCTGCTGAGGTGGAGGTGCCCTTCAGCGAGACTGAGCCAGGCAAGGTTACGTTTACGGTGCTTCCCAAGGATGGCTACGAGGTCGCTAGCATTACGGTTGCCGGTGGCACCACTGATGCCGTGACGATAGCGCCTGACCCGGTCACCGACCTCAACATCAGCAATGCTCCTACGTTTACGGTTAGCGGCATTACGGCAGCTGCTCTTACGGCTGAGAAGAAGCTGTTCGTGACGGTAACCTTCAAGACGGGAACGCATGAGCCGCTTGAGGATACCTTCAACATCACAACGGCAGAGACTGCCAACGGCACTATCTCTCCTGAGGAGAGAACGGTCTACAAGGGTGACGAGCCTGTCTTTAACCTTATGCCGAAAACGGGCTATAAGATCGGTGCCGTTGTTGTCGAGTATCCCGACCCAGATGGCGGGGAGAGTACGTTTGTGACCGTAGACGCGAAAATTCCGAGCGGAGACGGCACGGGGAATGGAACGGCAACGCTGCCTGCGGTTACGCAAAATGCCATCGTGCACGTTTCGTTCGTGCCGCTGGACACGAATACGACGGACCCCGATGATCCGAACTACGATACGGGGTTGCGCTAC
>CAJUFC010000191.1 GCA_910585565.1 uncultured Eggerthellaceae bacterium
AACCCCATCGGCAACAGCTCGGCGCTGATGCTGGCCGCGACTTGGCATGTCTTCGAGGGCCTCTACGACCTCGACCTGCATGATTACACGACCTACACGGCCTTGGCCGCCGACGAGCCCGTCAAGGTCTCCGACACCGTCTACGAGGTCACGCTGCGCGAGGGCGCCAAGTTCTCCGACGGCACCGACGTCACCTCTGCTGACGTCGTGAAGTCCTTCGAGGCCAACATGGCCGACGACACCTACGGCGCGTTCCTGTCGTTCATCGACAAGGTCGAGGCCAAGGACGACACCACCACGACGTTCACGCTGAAGTACCCGTTTGACTCCCTGCTGAAGGGCCGTCTGTCCGTCGTCAAGATCTTCCAGGCCGCTGCCACCGAGGAGCAGCTGAAGACCGACCCCATCGGCACGGGTCCCTGGAAGTACGACAAGATCAACGGCGACGACGGTGGCACCATCACCTTCGTTCCCAACGAGAACTACAACGGCAGCCTGCCGGCCACGTGCGAGCAGATGGACTGGAACATCCTGCTTGACTCCACCTCTCGCACCACCGCCATCACCGACGGTTCCGTTCAGGCCATCGAGAGCGTGCCGGACGCCAACGCCGACCAGATCGCCAACGCTGGTGCTGCCGTCGAGTACGTCCCCGGCTTCGCGCTTCCGTTCCTGATGTTCAACACCAAGAAGGCTCCGTTCGACGACGTTCGCGTCCGCCAGGCCTTCTACTATGCCATCGACGTCGAGAAGCTCATCTCCAACCAGATGGACGGCCATGCCGTTGCTGCCACCAGCTTCCTGCCCGAGGCATACACCAACTATCACCGTGCCTCCACCGTCTACACCTTTGACACGGAGAAAGCAAAGAGCCTCCTTGCCGAGGCCGGCCAGGAGAACATCACCTGCGAGCTCATGGTCAACAACAACTGGGTGAACGCTCTGGCTCCCCAGATCAAGGAGAACCTGGCTGCCGCTGGCATCGAGGTCACCATCAACGAGACCAAGATCGACTGGGCTGCGCTCGCACCGTCTGAGAGCGTCCTTCCGTTCGACGTCATGCTGACCCCGGGCGACCCGTCCTGCTTTGGCAACGATCCTGACCTGCTCATGACCTGGTGGTATGGCGACAACGTCTGGACCCAGGGCCGCAGCTGCTGGAAGGGCACGCCGGAGTGGACCGAGCTGCAGACGCTGCTGCAGCAGGGCCGCGAGGCAGCCGCCGCCGAGCAGCAGGAGATCTGGAACAAGTGCTTCGACATCATTGCCGAGAACGTTCCGCTGTATCCGCTGTTCCATCGCGAGGTCGGCACCGCTTACCTCGCTGAGAAGCTCGAGAACTTCGCGCCGATCTCTACGACCGGTCTCGTGTTCCTCGGCACCACTCCTCTGGAGTAACCAATCAGGCACGTTTGCCCTATGCCGAGCGCATAGCAACGGTTTGACGAGAATAAGGGACCTCATCCTTGGGGTCCCTTATTCTTTTGCCGAAAAAATGTTTCAACTTCGTTTCACGGGGCATACGACCTGCATGCAGGTTGTATTAAAGTAGGAACAGGTACAAGTTTCAGGGGAAAGGGGGAAGCGTGAACAATTTGCTGCGATTGATCGGCAACCGCATACTGTGGCTGCCCGTCATGATTCTCGGAGTCACTATTCTCGTCTTCTTCATCATGTCGCTCTCGCCCATCGATCCGGCATATTCGGTCCTCGGCGAAAACGCAACCGAGGCGCAAGCTCAGGCCTACCGGGAATCTCACGGTCTGAACGATCCTATCATCGTTCAGTACGGGAACTTCCTGCTCGGCCTGTTCCAAGGAGATCTGGGCACGTACGGAGCCTCGAACATGTCGGTGACCCAGCGCGTCATGGAGGCTCTGCCCATCACGCTGCAGCTGACGTTCATGGGCCTCATCTTCGGCGTCGTGGTCGCGCTCATCCTGGGCGTCGTCTCGGCGCTGTATCGCGACAAGTGGCCCGACCAGATCATCCGCATCTTCTCGATCGCCTGCATCGCCACGCCCTCCTTCTGGCTGGCTGTGCTGCTCATCTTGGCGTTCCAAGGCGTGCTGCCCGCCTCGGGCAAGCTGCCTGACTTCGCGGTCGACCCGAGCGGATGGTTCATGCGCATGCTCTTGCCCGCCATCTCCCTCGGCGTGCCGGTAGCCGGCCAGCTGACGCGCGTCGTGCGCACCTCGATGGTAGAAGAGCTGGACAAGGACTATGTCCGCACCGCACTGGGCGCCGGCATTCCCAAAAGCGTCGTCGTCGCTCGCAACGTCTTGCGCAACGCGCTCATCACGCCGGTGACGGTCCTGGGCCTGCGCATCGGATACCTCATCGGCGGTGCCGTCATCATCGAGGTCATCTTCAACCTGCCCGGCATGGGCATGGCGATCGTGTCTGGCATCCAGTCGAACTATATCTACCTGGTTCAAGGGGTCGTCCTGACCGTTGCCGTCGCCTTTATCATCATCAACATCATCGTAGATATGCTCTACATCCTTATCGATCCGCGAATAAGGAGCGTATAGCATGACAGACATGAAGGAACCACTTATGACCACGCACGTGGACGACCCGATGCGCGACGAGATGCTGGCTCAAGGGGCTGGCGGAAGCGGTCCGGTCCCCGAGACGCCCTCCTCTCACCTGACCGACCCGGTACTGCGCGAGAAGACCACCAAGAAGCTCGAGGGCAAGGTGCGCTTCCGCCGCTGGAAGAACATGTCGGTCGGCGCGCGCATCTCCTTGTGCGTGCTCATCGTCATCGTGCTCATCGCCGTGTTCGCGAACTTCTTGGCGCCGTGCAACCCGTATGAGATCTTTACGGCCCGCGAGGCGCCCTCGGCTGATCACCTGTTCGGCACCGACGACAAGGGCCGTGACGTCCTGTCGCGCATGATGTACGGCGGGCGCTACTCGCTGATCATCGGTCTCGGAGCAACGGCGTTCGCCCTCGTGTTCGGCTCCATCATCGGCGCCTTGGCT
>CAJUFC010000192.1 GCA_910585565.1 uncultured Eggerthellaceae bacterium
CGCATGGGTGGCCGACAAGCCGCACGACGCCATCGTCATGGAGGGCTTCGTGGGCGGATACCGGGGACGCCAGGGCGGCTACACGTTCCAGACGCCGTACCTGTGCGGCTACCTGCACGCGGCGCTCGCAAGCGAGCGCATCGCCATCCAGACGAGCCGCCAGGTGCTCAACCCGAGATCCAAGGGCAACGCGGCCGAGCTGCGCGCCCTCATGGAGCGCGGCACGGCTCCCATCCCCGGATGCGACCGGCTCACCAACGATCACCTGAGGGCTGCCGCGTGCCACGGGGCCTACTACCTGGCGCGCAATGCGTAAGGGGGCGCGCCGCAGAGACTGGACGGTGGCCGAGGAGCGGTTCCTCGTGGCCAACGCCGGGAAGATGGCGAAGCGCGAGATATGCCGTCGCCTCAAGCGGTCGTCCAAGGGCGTCGAGTGCAAGGCACGCGCCCTGCGCCGCGCAGGCGTCCCGATCGACCTCAGATGCCACCGCAGCCGCCTGGCCCCCTGCCCCGCATGCGGATGCCCGTCAGGGACGCTCGGCAAAGAGGGCATCTGCGAGCCGTGCAGGAGGCGGGAACAGCTCGACGCCGTCAACGCCAGGGCCGCCGAGCTATGGCCGCTCCTGTCGCAGGCAGACCGAGACACCTACGAGCGCACGGAGGCGCAGACCAGCGCGTCCAGGCGCGACCCGCGGCCCAAGGCGCCAGACACGCGGGGCATGTCCCGCTACTCCAAGGCAAGGGCCGAGGAGGCACATGCGCTCGCGCTGGAGGCGTGGACGGTCGGCAACCTCAAGCGCGAAATCAAGCGCGCGCAGAAGCGCAAGGAGCGCATCGAGAAAAAGAGCGAAATCAATGAGGGTTTGCAAGGAGACCCCAGTTAGGAGCACACAAATGACCAAGAAGATGAAGGAGAACAAAGCGGGGCTCTACGTCCCGAACCGGTTCGCCGAGGAGATCAGCGATGCCCTGCGTTCGTCGGGGATGCCCGCCGACTTCGTGCGGGGAGGCGAGGTGGTGCTTGGCTATCTCAACTGCCCCGAGGACGCGGACATGCACGGGACGGACATCGCCGACTGGCTCGCGAACGCCAAGGCCGTCATCGAGCGCGACGAGATGGGCGCGATCATCAAGCTCGCCAAGGAAACCATCGCCGAGATCGAGGAGACGCTTGCGGGCAAGGGCATCGAGGTGGCCGACTGCCGCGTCGTGAGGCTGGGGGGCGATGCGGCATGACGACCATCGAGACCGTCAGCATCGAGGACGTGTACCCGCTCGAGGACGAGTATGGCAACCAGTACCTCTCGCGCGACTACTCGACCAAGGAGAACAAGGCGTACGTCAAGGAGCTCGCGCGTTCCATGGCCGCCAAGGGCGTGCCCGACGAGCCGGTGGTGCTCGTGCGCGACGGGGGCATCTATCGCATCAAGGCAGGCAACTCCCGCGTCATGGCCATGCGCGAGCTCGGCACCAAGCGGTTCGAGGCGGTCATCGACGAGGACGACACGCCCCAGTCGCTCGTCGAGGCGGCCATCAGGACGAACACCAAGAAGAAGTACGAGGCCGTGGAGGAGTCGCGCTTCGTGCAGCAGCTGGCCCTCTTGGCCCCCGACGAGTACGTGGGCGACGTGGCCGGCATGGAGCCGGCGAAGGTCGCGCGCATCCGCAAGGCACGCGCCGTCGTGGACGACGCGGCCGAAGACATGAGCCTTCTGCGCCTCATCGCCATCGGCGAGTTCGCCGACGACCCCGAGGCGGTGAAGGAGCTCGCCAACTGCACCGAGAAGGAGTTCGAGCGCATCGCCGACCGGCTGCGGCGCAATCGCGAGGTCGCCGAGAAGAGATCAGAGATGGAAGCCGCGCTCGCAGCCCGCGGCATCGAGGTGACAGACTGCGTCCCTGCCGGCCTCTCGTACATCCTGCCCGTGTGTTCACCCGAAGACATCCCGGACGACCTTCCTTGCGACGCAGTCGCAAGGAGCTCATACGGATGCCAGTACGGCATCTACGGCACGATAGCCGAGGAGGTCGATCCCGAGGAGGAGGCCCGCAGGGCGGAGCTCGACGCGCGCAAGGCCCTTTGGGATGCGACGAGCGACGCACGCGAGGCGTGGCTCGCCGGGCACGTCGAAGAGCCGATGCCGGCCCTCTGGGAGCTGACCGATGAGTCGCCCTACAACTACGCCGTCGACAGGTTCGTCGAAGAGCATGGCATCTCGCTGCCCAAAGGGCCGGCAGACGCAATCAATGCGCTATTCGAGGGCAACGAAAGGCCCATCGACCGGTGGTCAGGCGAGCTGCGCACGGACAGGTGCCGCTCCTTCCTGGCTTTCGCCGACATCCTGCGTGGCCTCGGATACGAGCCTCCTCAGGAGGAAGAGGAGCTATGCCGCATCGTCAAGGAGCACCTGGAGTCGGAAGGAGACGACCAATGAGCGAGAGCGCAATCCCCATCGAGATGACGGCCGAGCCAATCGAGCCGAGCAAGGACATGCGCGTAGCCTACACCCCCGCCGTCATCGAAGACAACCTGGCGGCGCTCGAAGCATACGTCGAGGAGGAGATAGCGCCATATGTCGGCGCCGTGATAGACCCCGACGACAACGAGCAGGTCAAGGGCGCGCGGGCTTGCATGAAGGCCCTGAACGACCTGAAGCGCCCCATCGACAACGAGCGCAAGCGCGTCAAGTTCGCATACGAGAGGCCCCTGAAGGAGTTCGAGGCGAAGGTAAAGGCCATCACCACCAAGATCGACGACGTGAGGGGCGGCATCAAGGCGCAGGTCGACGCCGCCGACGCCGCGTTCAAGGAGCGCCGGCGCGCCCTGCTCGAAGAGGAGTACGCCGGCTGCGCGGGGCCAATCGCCGATGTCATAGCGTTCGAGGCGGTCCTCGACCCCAAGTGGCTAAACCGCTCCACGAGCGAGGCAAAGGCCATGAGCGAGCTCGGAGACAAGGTCGCGTCGGCCCTGAAGGGGTACAAGACCCTGCAGTCGAAGGAGCTGGCCCACAAGGACGAGGTGGTCAAGCGTTACGCCGACACCCTAGACCTGGTCGCAGCCCTCGAGCTGGAAGACGAGCTCGCCGACCGCGACCGACAGATGGCCGAGTTCAAGGCGGCACAGCAGGCGGCAGAGGCCGCCAAGCGCGAGGCCATGGAGAGGGCGGCCGAGCTCGGCAGCACCATCATCATAGCCAACAGGCCAAAGAATGAGCCAGCCGCAACCCATGAGGCGAAAGCGCCAGAGCCCGTCCGCCGCTGGTCGCTGGCCATGGAGTTCGAGGGCACCGAAGCCTTCGCCCGCGATGTGGCCGCGGCCCTCAAGGAGCTGGGCGTGACCGGCGCCACCATCAAGTGCCTGGGGGTGGTCGGAAATGTCTAACGAGATCGTGCAGTACAAGGCCGACAACGGCCAGGACATCACCGTGACCGAGCAGGACGTTCGCGACCTCATGGCGGCGAACGGCAACGACATGAAAAACGTCACCTCCCAAGAGGTCAAGATGTTCCTGCGCCTGTGCCAGTCCCAGAGGCTCAATCCGTTCACCCGCGACGCATACATCGTTAAGTACGGCAACCAGCCGGCGTCGGTCATCGCAGGCAAGGACGCCTTTGTGAAGCGAGCGACGCGCAACAAGAGATACCGGGGACACGAGGCCGGCATCACCGTCGTTCGCAGGATCAAGCGCAACCAGAACTCAGGAGTTGAAACGGTGATCGACCGCCGCGAAGGCTCCATGCTGCTCAAGGACGAAGAGCTCATAGGCGGCTGGTGCAAGGTCCACCTCGACGGCTACGAGTGCCCCATCTACGACGAGGTGGCGCTGTCCGAATACTCGGCGCCCGACAAGTACGGCAAGAACGGCTGGAGCCGCATGCCCGCGACGATGATCCGCAAGGTGGCGCTCTGCCACGCCCTGCGCGAGGCCTTCCCCGAAGACCTCGGCGGCCTCTATGGGGCCGAGGAGATGGGCCAGGCGGAGGCAGGCCAGGAGCAGGACGGCCAGGCGCCCGCGCGGCCCCAGAAGGCCGAGCCGATGGAGGTCGTCGTCGAGGACGTGCCGGAAAGCGGCCCGGCGCAGGAAGACCCGCGCCGGACGCTCTGGGACGAGGTCGCCAAGCTCAAGGCCAAAGCCCTCGCCTACGGCACCGCCGAGGACGCAATCAGGTCCTGGATGCGCGCCCACATCACCGACGCCGACGGGGACGCCAAGGAGACGCGAGAGTACGCGCCCGAGGACGTGGCGAGGCTCCGCGACTACCTCGCCGCCAACGTCGCCGATCACGAGCGGCTGTTGCAGGAGCAGACGCCCGAGGACGCCGAGTACGAGGTGGTCGACGAGCCGGACCTGGCCGACCACGACATCGAGTTCTAGGAGCCGCACATGGGGATGGTCATACACGACGACTACTACGAGGCGGCCATGCAGCTTCCCGCGAAGCAGCGCGGCGACTTCCTCATGGCCGTCGTCAGATACGGGTTCGAGGGGGCGGAGCCGCAAGGCTCTCCCCCCTGGCTCCCGGTGTTCACGGTGATCAAAGGGCGCATAGCCCTATCTGCCGAGCGAGCGAAGGCCGGAAGCAAAGGCGGAGCAAAGCGCAAGCAAAAGCGAAGCAAAAGCATGAATTGCTCGAACGCGGGAGCGGAGCAAAGCGCAGGTTTGCCTACGCGCGTAGAGGATGAGGATGAGGATGAGGATGAGAAACCCCCTTCCTACCCCTTCGAGCAGATAGGCGAAGACGCGCCTTTCTGGCTCCAGTGCCTCGCAGCCTTCACCGAGGTGACGGGGCACGCCTACACCACGATGCCCGAGAGGTGCCGCCACATGCTGGAACGTTCGGAGGGCGCCTGCACGGTCGACGAGGTCAAGGAGATGGTCGCCTACAAGCGCGACGAGTGGGCGGGGACCCGCTGGAAGGGCTGCATCACGCCCAACTTCCTGTTCTCGCCCGACCATTTCGAGCAATGCATGAACCAATCGAAGGCCGCCAGAGAGGAGGCAGGAAGACATGGAGTCTATGACAGGGACGACGCCCCGTTCGCCTGAGATCACCGAGGACTGGTCGCAGGCGCGCGAGTGCCCGCACTGCGGCGCGATGCTGCCGATGCGCGTGCTCGGCGTCAGCGTGGGGCGCATCACCTCCGTTCCGATCGGGCACGCCCCCTGCGGGTGCGAGGGCGCAAGGACGGCCGCCGAGGCCGAGCGGGCAGACGACGGGGGCGCCAAGGCGCGCAGGCTTGAGCGGGCCGGCATCCCGCCACGCTACCGCGAGGCCTCCCATCCCTGGGCCGCCAAGATGGCCGCGCAGGCCCTCGACGGGCAGGGGTACTTCGTTCACGGCCCCAACGGCACGGGCAAGACGACGCTCGCCATGGCGGCGGCGCTGCTCCTCCTGGAGCTGGATGCCGACGTGCTCGCCATGTCCGCATACGACCTCATGGACGCGATGCGAAGCCGTCGCGACGAGGACAGGTCGCTCTTCGAGCGCGCGGCCTCGTGCCGGGTGCTCGTCTTGGACGACCTCGGCAAGGAGGCCAGCAACACCGCCTACTCGTGCGAGAGGCTGTTCGCGATCGTGGACAGGCGCGACAAGGCCATGCTGCCGACCATCGTCACGAGCAACTTCAGCCTATCCACGATCGCGCGGCGCATCACCGCGGGCGCAGTCGGGGACGCCATAGCGTCGCGCCTCGCGGCGTCGTGCAAGCAGGTCAAGCTCGACGGCGACGACATGCGCCTGAAAGGGGGTTGCCATGGCGAGCAAGCGTAGCCTATCCCTGATATCGGCCAGCAAGGCCGAGATGTTCGGCATGCCCCACGCCGGCGCGCGCTACACCGGGCGCGGCGTGGCCAGGTACGCCCGCACGCAGGACGAGTGCGCGATCTGCGGCGCGCCCGCACGGTCCGTGCACCACACGGCCTCGCGCGGCCTCGGCGAGCGGGTCATGGAGACCCCGAACGGCGACTTCTCGCTCCGGCCCGCGCTCATGTGCCTCTGCGGCACGGGCACCACGGGATGCCACGGAGACATCGAGGACGGGCGAATGTCGGTGCGCTGGGAGTGGTACGACCCCGACGACGCCGGAAGGTGGGCCGACGGAAGCCTGCTCTGCTTCTTCGCCCCCAACGACCCGGGCCTCTACGACCTCGGCCGCTGGGTCGTCGAGCACCGCGGCAAGGCCGTCTGCGAGATAACGGGCTCGGGAAGGAGGCCGCTGTGAGGTACGTCGAGTTCTTGGAAGAGAAGCGCACGCACGCGCCCGAGTCGGGATTCGACCCGGGCGACGCGATCAGCGAGGCCTTGTTCCCCCACCAGCGCGACATAGTGCAGTGGTGCGTGAGGGGCGGTCGGCGCGCCATATTCGCGGCTTTCGGGCTCGGCAAGTCGGTCATGCAGCTCGAGATCATGCGGCTCGTCCGCGAGAGGACCGGCGGACGGTGCCTCATCGTGTGCCCTCTCGGCGTGCGGCAGGAGTTCGCGCGCGACGGGAGGATGCTCGGCGTCGAGCCGGCGTTCGTCAAGAGAACGGAGGATGTCGGCGGGAGCGGCGTCTACCTCACGAACTACGAGAGCGTGCGCGACGGCAGGCTCGACCCGTCGCTGTTCGACGCCGTGACCCTCGACGAGGCATCAATCCTGCGCAGCTTCGGCACGAAGACCTACCAGACCTTCCTGCCGCTGTTCGAGGGCGTCCCCTACCGCTTCGTCGCGACGGCGACCCCGTCGCCGAACCGCTACAAGGAGCTCATCCACTACGCGGGCTTCCTGGGGATCATGGACACCGGGCAGGCGCTCACGCGCTTCTTCCAACGCGACTCGACCAAGGCGAACAACCTCACGCTCTACCCGCACAAGGAGCGCGAGTTCTGGCTGTGGCTGGCGAGCTGGGCGGTGTTCGTCCAGCGCCCGAGCGACCTCGGCTACCCGGACGACGGCTACGACCTTCCCCTGCTGGAGGTCGTATGGCACGAGGTGCCCGACGGAGACGTGAGCGAGCATTTCGGGCGCGACGGCCAGATGAGCGCGTTTCGCGACGCCGCGCTGTCTCTCTCCGACGCGGCCGCCGTCAAGCGGTCGAGCATGGAGGCCAGGGTGGCGAAGGCCAAGGAGATCGTGGACGCATCGCCGGATGACAGCTTCATCCTGTGGCACGACCTCGAGGACGAGCGCCGCGAGATCAAGCGCCAGATGCCCGATGCCGTGGAGGTCTACGGCAGCCAGGACCTCGACGAGCGCGAGAGGCGCGTGATCGGGTTCTCGGAGGGAGGCTTCCGCCTCCTGGCCACCAAGCCGGTGCTGTCCGGCTCCGGCTGCAACTTCCAACGCCACTGCCACCGCGAGGTGTTCTGCGGCGTCGGATTCAAGTTCAACGACTTCATCCAATCGATACACCGCGTCCACCGCTTCCAGCAGACAGAGCGCGTCAGGATCGACATCGTCTACGCCGAAAGCGAGCGACGCGTCGTCGACGTGCTCAAGGAGAAGTGGGCGCGCCATGAGGAGCTGACCTGGAAGATGAAAGCGATAATCAAGGAATACGGGCTCACCGACGCGGCCATTGCCGACGCCATGAAAAGATCGATAGGCGTCGAGCGCATGGAGGCCTCGGGCGAGGGGTGGCGCGCGGTCAACAACGACACGGTGTTGGAGACCTCATCACTGGAGACGGAGTCGGTCGACCTGATCGTGACCTCCATCCCGTTCTCGAACCACTACGAGTACACGCCCAGCTACAACGACTTCGGGCACACCGACGACGACACGCAATTCTTCGCGCAGATGGACTACCTCACGCCAGAGCTCCTGCGCGTCCTCAAACCCGGCAGGATCTACTGCTGCCACGTGAAGGACCGCATCAACTTCGGGGCCGTCACGGGGGCAGGAATCCCCACGGTGCAGCCGTTCCACGCAGAGGCGATAGAGCACTGCACGAGGCACGGGTTCGACTACATGGGCATGATCACCGTCGTCACGGACGTGGTGCGCGAGAACAACCAGACCTACCGGCTCGGATGGTCCGAGCAATGCAAGGACGGCACCAAGATGGGCGTGGGCTCGCCCGAGTACGTGCTTCTGTTCCACAAGCCCCAGACCGACCGCACGCGCGGCTACGCGGACACCCCCGTCGCGAAGGACAAAGGCGATTACAGCCGCGCGCGCTGGCAGGTGGACGCCCACGCCTTCTGGCGCTCCTCCGGTGACCGCCCGATCTCGCCCGGCGAGTGGGCGCAGCTTCCCCCGGACGAGCTGTCCAAGGCGTTCGCCGAGATGACCGCGGCGGGCGTGTACGACTACGAGGGCCACGTCAGGATCGGCGAGGAGCTCGATGGCATGGGCCGCCTCCCCGCGACGTTCATGAGCCTCGCCCCCGCGTCCTGGCACCCCGAGGTGTGGGCGGACGTGAACCGCATGCTGACGCTCAACACCGAGCAGTCGCGCAAGCGCCAGGTGAAGCACGTCTGCCCCCTGCAGTTCGACATCGTCGACAGGCTGATCACCCGCTACAGCAACCCGGGCGAGCTCGTCTACGACCCCTTCGGCGGCCTCATGACCGTGCCGCTGCGCGCCATCAGGCTGGGGCGGCGCGGGATGGGGGTCGAGCTCAACCCAGGCTACTGGGCCGACGGGGTCAAGTACCTCCAGGCCGAGGAGCGCAAGCAGGCGATGCCCACACTGTTCGACGCGATAGGAGGCGAGGCGGTATGACAGACGAAATCACCTGCCGGGACTGCGCCAACGGCAAGATCTGCCCTGGAGGCGAGTGGTGCTACTGCCCCATCGATGACGAGTGGCGCGACCCGGACGAGCCGTTCCAGTGGTGCGACGGCTTCGTCGCGCGGGGATGGGCCGAGCCATGAGGCCCCACGGAGTGCGCGCCCGCTACGTAGCGGGATGCCGATGCGATGCATGCAGGCGGGCAAACGCCGCCTACGAGCGAGAGCACAGCATGCGCCTCGTCGCCGAGGAGTGCGGAGCGCCACCCGCCATGGTGGACGCCGGCGAGGCGCGCACCGCCCTGGAGCGCCTGTTCGCCAAGGGGTGCACATGGCGCGAGGTGTCGAGGCTGACGGGGCTGTCCAAGTCGTCCATCCACTCCATCGTGAACGCCCATTGGCGCACCGGGAAGCCGGTCGCGCGGGTGCGGCGGGAAACGCTCGAAGCGATACTCGCCGCCGAGGGGAAGCGGTCGCTGTCGGCCGGGCAGTACGTCGGCTGCGCTTGGATGGCCGGATGGCTGCGCGACTACAGGTCGCAGGGCGTCCCGATCGCCGCGATATCGAGGGCGTGCGGCATCGACCGGCAGGTGCTCGACGCCATGGTCCACGGCAAGCGCCAGCGCATCCGGGCACGGACGCTGTACGAGTTCGTCAAGCACAAGCCCGCCATCGACAGGATGGCGGCATCAATCAGAAACGAAGGGAGCGAGCGATGAAAGGACAGTACACGCTCGATGAAGCAGTTCAGCAGTGCCGAGAGAGGTGCCATTCGGTTCTCGCAGACCTCGATAGCGTAGAGGTCACCGAGGACGAGAACGAGCTTGCTTGCTCCGTCGAGGACGCTGGCAGCTTTTTTCTCGGCGTCGCGGAGGAGTGTGAGGAGTGATGGAACGCATCATGAAAACGTCCAATATGGGGTTCACTGACGAGGAGATGCCGAGAACGTGTGGGACGTGCGACAACTTTGTTCGGGCAAAGGGAAGCGACCACCTTGGCATATGCTCTGAGATTTATTTCGAAGACGAATGCGCCGACTATGCTTTCGCGGCCGTGCTGGACACCCGCTTCTGCGACAACCCATCGCTTTACAAGCCTTCTACCGACATGCAAGGCGGCACCTTGACCATCCGCGACGACTGCGGCGCGCCCGAAGCCATCGAGTGCGACGGTATGCGCTATGTGCCAGAGCGGACCTGCGCGATCGAGGCCAATCACGGCGCTCATGGCTCTGAGCCGCGCTTCGATGGCGACGTGTGGACGATGTATTACGTGTGCTCGGAGTGCCATCTGCCCGTGAGCCCGCAGGACTGCTATTGTCGCCATTGCGGCAGAAGGGTGGTGAGCGAATGAGCGGGTTCTATCGAGCGGGAGCTGCCGCCTGCACGAGCATGCGCGAAGACTGGGAGACCCCGCAGGCGCTGTTCGAGCGGCTGGACGCCGAATGGCACTTCGACTTGGACGCGGCGGCCACGCCGGGGAACGCCAAGTGCGAGCGGTACCTGACCCCCGCCGACGACGCGCTGTCTGTCCCGTGGGGGGGTCGTCTTCTGCAACCCTCCCTACGGGCGAGAGCTGCGACAGTGGGTCGAGAAGGCGCGTGGGGAGGCCGACAGCGGGCGGGCCACCGTCGTCATGCTTATACCGGCCCGGACCGACACGTCCTACTGGCACGACCTCATCTTCGGGAGGGCCGAGGTCGAGTTCCTGCGCGGGCGAGTCAGGTTCGAGCTGGACGGCGTCCCCATGGACAGTGCGCCGTTCCCGTCGGCGGTGGTCACGTTCGAGAGGAGGCAGCAGGGATGGGCAAGTACGAGAACGACACCCTGAGCCAACGCAAGCCGAGGGAGCGCGTCTGCCCGCGCTGCGGGCGCAGGCTCTCCGCGCGGCTCGTCGAGCACACAACGAAGATCGTGCTCGTCTGCTTCGCGTGCGGAAGGTGCTATGAGGACGGGCCTTGGCTCGCCCCGGATGACGGCAAGGAGGGAGAGGCACGATGAGAGATCGGTCAGACGAAAGCCCCACCAGCCATTGCTGTCTGTATTGCTATCACTACGGCTATTGCATCGGGCGGGACGGGCGGACGTGCGAGCTTTCCGGCAAGCACAAGAAGAACCCGAGGCTCTACACGAACTGCAAGAGCTTCGGGTACGTAGACATAGTCACGGGGGCGAAGGTCGTGGACGAGGAGGTGGGCTAGGTGGAGCGACCAGAGATAACGGCTGGGCTGTCCGAGCTGCTGGAGCAGCACCTCGAGAGGCAGACGTGCGTCTGGGCCAAGGAGGTCGAGGTTGCGCCGCTTGGGCGGTGCCGCCCCGACTACATGTCGGTCAGCGCCAGCTGGGGCAAGTTCGCGGCGGTGTCGTCCATCGAGCGGGCGGAGGTGACGGTGTACAGGGTCAAGAGCTGCATGGCCGACTACGCGTCGGGAAGCTGCCTCAACGCGATAGGCGACTACAACTATCTGCTGCTGCCCTACGAGCTGATGATGGAGATCGACAAGGCGAGCGGTTGGGGAATGGCCTATCCCTTCCCCGCCTCGCATGGAAGGGTTCCCGACCCATATAGGCTGCCCGCATACGAAGGGCAGACCGACGGCTGGAATCTCTACTGGATAAGGCCGGGCTGCCCCAAAAGCAGGCCGCACTGGTGCGTGACGCTCGGGATAGACCTCGCGGACGGCAACGGCTTCTGCGCGTGGGGAGAGAGGCGCGGGTCAGCCATGCCGGAGCAAATTCAGCTTTCCTGAATTTAACCGCCTGGCGACACCTGCCCGAACATGTCACCAGCAGAGGGGCTTCCTGCTTTTCCTTCGCCCCTTTCCGAGAGAGCCGCCCTCCCCCATGGGCGGCTCTCTCGCATTGCGACACCTCCGAGATGATTGCGCCACCGAAGGGGGTGAGGGGGACATGGCAGCAAGGCATCGCAAGCGCAGGCGCGCGGCTCGCGTCATGCGCGGGTGCACCAGCAAGGTGCGCTACCGCTCCCTCGCGTCCGCGATAGACGCCGCCGTGAGGCACGCCCTCACCTGGTACCGCTGCCCCTACTGCGGAGGCTGGCACCTCACGAGCCGCGCCAGGCGCAAGCCGAGGCGGCGCAGGTAGATGCTGACCCCCAAGCAAGAGGCATACTGCCTCGCCCGCACGCGCGGGCTGTCGCAGCGCCAGGCATACCGAGAGGCCTATCCACACACCTCGTCATGGGGAAAGAACAGCGTGGATGTCGCCGCATCGAGGCTTGAGTCTGACGCTAAGGTTGCGCTAAGGCTCCGCGAGCTGAGGGAAGCGGCAGCGAGGGAGGCGAAAATCACCCGCGCTCAGGTCATCGACCGCCTTGCCGACCTCGCAGAGGACGCCTTCGAGCGCGCCCAGGACGCCACTCCCCTCACCTACGCTGCCGCTTCCGGCGCTGCAATCAGGAGCCACGAGGCACTTCTGAAGTGGCTTCCCGAGGACGAGCCCGAGGGCCGCCCTGCGTTCGTAGCCGACTTCGGCCTCCTGGTCGCACCCTCGTTCCTTGAGCCCCACCGGCTCATCGCCCGGGGCGAGATCACCGACGTATGGCTCGCAGGCGGGCGCGGCTCCATGAAGTCGTCCTTCGCCGCGCTGGAGCTTGTCAACTGGATAGAGCGAAACCCCGACCAGCACGGCCTGGTGCTCATGCGCTACAAGAACTCACTGCGGGACTCGGCCTACGCCCAGGTGGTGTGGGCCATCGACATGCTGGGCCTGTCCGACGAGTACGACCTCCCCGAATCCACCCTGAGGATACGCAAGAAGTCCACAGGGCAGCTCATCCTGTTCAGGGGGTGCGACAACCCGAAGAAGATCAAGTCGATCAAGGTCCCATTCGGGCACATAGGCGTCGGTTGGTTCGAAGAGGCCGACATGTTTCGGGGGATGGCAGAAATCCGCATGATCAACCAGTCGCTCACTCGTGGCGGCTCCGAGTTCGTGCGTATCTACAGCTTCAATCCTCCGCGGTCGAAGATGTGCTGGGTCAACGAGCACTGCGCCGAGATGGAGTCCCGCGGGGAGAGGGTGTTTCGCTCGACGTACCTAGAGGCGCCGCGCGAGTGGCTGGGCGAGCAGTTCATCGCCGACGCCGAGCACCTGCGCGACACCGACCCCCAAGCCTACGAGCACGAGTACCTAGGCATCCCCGTCGGTCTGGGCGGCAACGTGTTCGACAATGTGGTGTTCCGCGAGGTGACCGGAGAGGAAATCTCGGCGTTCGACAACATACGCTGCGGGCAGGACTTCGGATGGTGGCCTGACCCGTGGGCGTTCACCATGGGAGAATGGCGCCAGGCGAGCCGCACGCTCATCAGCTTCGCCGAGGAGGGCGGCAACAAGCTCCAGCCCGACGAGCAGGCCCAGAAGATCGCCGCAATGCTCACGTGGGCCGACGAGGCAGGCGACGAGCCCGAATACCACTACCTGACGGTGCGGTCCGACGACGCGAACCCAACGGCCATCGCAGCCCAGAAGGCAGCTGGCGTCAAGGCCGTCGCAGCCCAGAAAGGGAACATGCGCATGGCGTCGTATGAGTTCATGGCATCAATCGAATGGATCATCGACCCGTCCCGCTGCCCGCGACTGGCTAAGGAAGTGAGGCAGATGGAGTACGAGCAGAACGCCGATGGAGAATGGCTCAACTCGATCCCTGACGGCAACGACCACTGGGTCGACGCCGCCCGCTACTCGCTCATGGACATCGCCAGGAGGGGCAAGCGCGCCTATGCGACACCGGGCGAATAATCGCCCGCACGGGAAAGGAGCAAACGTGGCAGAGGAACGGTTCGACGTGCCAGAGGCGGTGCGCCGCTACATACGCAAGCACGGCTACGTCCTGAGCGAGGCCATGGCCCCGTTCATAGCCGAATGGTGGGGATGGTACGCCGGGACCGACAAATGGTACACGGTCGCCTTCACGACCCCCGACGACGGCCAGCGCGAGCGCAAGCGCCTGTCGCTGCGCCCCCATAGGAGGGCATGCAGGGAATGGGCCTCACTCCTGCTCAACGAGGACACCGCCGTCAGCGTCGCAGACGAGAGGACGAACAAGTGGCTGTCGGACTACCTCGACTCGCACGGGTTCTGGCCGTCGGGGCAGCTGATGATCGAGAAGGCCTTCGCCCTCGGCACGGCGGCATGGTCTCTCGTGTTCGACATCGGCGAAACCAACGACGAGTCGCGCGTGCTCATCCGCAGCTACGACGCCCGCATGGTGCTCCCGCTGTCATGGACGGCCGAAGGTGTCACCGAATGCGCGTTCGTCACGCGAGCCATGATCGACGGAAAGCCGGTCCACCAGCTCGCGATGCACATCCTAGACAATGGGGAATACGTGGTGAGAACGGCCCTGTTCAGCGGGAACCGAGAGATACCCCCCGAGGATCACGGCGTTCACGGAGAGTTCCGCACGGGCTGCCGGACGCCGACGTTCGCGCTGGTGAGGCCCGCCATCGAGAATACGGCGGTCGACCTGTCCCCCTACGGGATGAGCGTGTTCGCCGACGCAATGGACGCCGCAAGGTCGGTCGACCTCACCTATGACGCCCTCTTCCAAGAGATCGAGCTGACAGAGGCAATCGTGTTCCTCTCGGACGACATGATCGACCTGCGCGACCGCAATGGCAAGGTGGTCCCAGTGCCCATGGGAGACGGGGACAGGAAGTTCCGCAAGCTCGAGGGCCAAGACGGCAAGAATCTCTACGAGGTGTACTCCCCGGCCATCCGCACGGAGCCGATCAGGGGCGCCCTTGATGTCGCCCTGTCCCAGTTCGGAGACCTCGTTGGATTCGGCCAGAACTACTTCGTTATCGACAAGGCTGGAGGGCTCAAGACCGCAACGGAGGTGTCGTCCGACAACTCGGCCCTCATGCGCAACATAAGGAAGCACGAGAACGCCATCCGCGACGCAATCCAGACAATCGTGTCCTCACTCATCACCTGCTCCCGAATCCACTGCGACGCGGACGTTGCAGACTCGTTCGGGCCTGTGGAGGTCGCGTTCGACGACTCCATCATAATCGACACCCAGGCGGAAAAGAACATGATGCTCGCGGAGATCGCGGCCGGGGTGGTGCCCCCGTGGAAGTACATGGCCACCTTCTACGAAATGACGGAGGAGGAGGCCAAGGCCGAGATTGGATCGGCGACGATCGACGGCGGCTACTGATGCTGACCCCCGAGCAGATGGAGGATGCCGGCGAGCTGGTCGCCGAGACCTACCGCCAGATAGAGGCGGAGCTGCTGGACTACCTCGTCGGCAAGATGATAGAGGGCGACGTGTCCGGACAGCGCGCCCAGACGGCCATCAGACTGCTGTCGCAGTCGATGCCCCTGGAGCTGAAGCGCATCATCGACGCCCATGCGAGCGAGCTGGACGCCGCCGTTCGCCAAGAGGTCGAGGGGTCGCTCGCCGCATCTGACGCCTTCGACCTGTCCCGCATAGCGCAGGCCGCCAGCGTCACGCTGTCAAAGGCGGCCCTGACCGCCCAGACCCTCGCGGTTGCGCTCTCGGCGAAGGAGATGCTGGCCCGGGACAACCTGGCGCTATCAGAGGCCGCGCGGGCGAAGTTCCTGCAGTGGTCGACCTGGTGCGCGACCCAGGTGGGCACGGGGGCCATGACGGCAGACAAGGCCATGCGCAAGGCGGTGCGCGAACTGGCCAAGGGCGGCATATCCATCCCCTTCGTGACCTACAAGGACGAGACGGGCAAGGTGACCGTGACCAACCACGCGGACGTGGCCGTGCAGCGGCACATCCGCTCCCTCATCGCTCAAGGCGCATCGCAGCTGACCATGGACCGGATGCGCCAAGCCGGCGTCGGCTTCGTGGAGGTGTCGAGCCACATAGGGTCGCGCCCGTCGCATGCCGAGTGGCACGGGCGCTGCTACCACATAGGAGGAGCCGTCGAGGTCGACGGCGTGAGATACGAGGACTTCGAGTGGGGCACGGGCTACCGAGGCGCCTGCGGCCCCTACACGGCGCTCGGCGATCAGCTCTTGGGCGTGAACTGCCGCCACTCGTTCGCGCCCTGGGCGCCGGGGATGCCGCATGCCTACTCGCCCGACCCCAAGCACCCGAGCGGACTCGTCAACGACGAGGTGTACGCGCTCACCCAGAGGCAGCGCGCACGCGAACGCGCGATACGCGCGACGAAGCGCGAGATCGCAGCCACGCAGCGGATATACGACGCAAGCCCCACGCCCGAAAGCCAGGCCGAGGTGGCGAAGCTCAAACTGAAGCTGCGGCGCCAGCAGGAGGGCATGCGCGAGTTCATCAAGGAGTCGAACGCCAAGTGCAAGCCAGGGACCGAGGTCCTGAAGCGCCAGCCGCGCCGAGAATGGGCAGGAGACAGGCCAAAGGGGCACGACAAGATAGCATCATCCATGAGGCACAACGAACCACTAGTAAAGATATCCAAAGACAAGAACGCCCTGTCCGTGTCACCGAAAGTAAACACGAAAGCATATCACGACGCCTTCGAGGGCATGCCCGTCCCGAAAGCGGTGGCGCAATCGGCATATGAGCAGGCAGGGCGCATATTGCAGAAGACGAACGGGACGCAGCACGAGCACCTTGCCGCAATCAACGCGCGCACGGGCGAGCTGTTGGCCGACAACCTGGACATGCCGGCTCATGACGGGAAAACGGGCTTCACGAAAACGCAGCATGACCACGTGACGGCATGTCAAGACGGCGCAGTTCTCGTACACAATCACCCAGGAAGCAAGCCCCCGTCATTCCGGGACATCATGACTGCGGCAATGGAGCCGAACGTGAAGGGCTCCGTGGTCGCAGGACATGACGGAACCGTGTGGTTTTTCGCTGCCGATGACCCGGAAATTGCGAACGAGCTGACCAGGCTGTACAATTTGTACAAGGACGCTTTCGGCGATTATGCCGAAGTGCGAGCCGTCAAGACCTTGGTGGACAGCGGCATGATCGAATGGATGAAGGCATGATGGATTCGCTGGAATATCTCGTGATGGACGACACGGCAAACCGTCACGATTTCGACGACCTTGCAGCTTTCGAAGCCTCGCTCGACCCGAAGGCCACAAAGGAGCTAGAACAGCGAGCGGCAGTGATTCTCGGCATCGACGGATTCGCAGCCGCTTAGCCAGAACCCACCATCGCGTGCCCGCAAGCCCCGCCATCGCGCGGGGCTTTTTCATGCCCTCATGCCCCTGGCGACACCTCGCCGATACTGCTCCTTGCTTGGGACAGCGCAAAAAACCCACCCATGAGCGGAGAGAACCGCGCAAACAAACCTGGGATGAAAGGAGCAGGCATCATGGGAGCAGAGGAAACGGGCATCGACACGCAGGAACCTGCGGAGAACGCAAGCGACGAGGCCACGGCCGCAGAGGGCGCAGCCGAGACGCAGGAGCCGGCAGACGAGGTGACCGACAGCCACGGCCAGCCGGGCATCAACAAGGAGCGCCACGATCGCGAAATCGCGGAAAAGGACGCGAAAATCGCCGAGCTGGAGGCGAAGCTGGAAGAGTCAGCGAAGACCGCGCAAGGCCGCGCAGACCTAAAGGCTGAGATCGACGCGCTCAAGAAGGAGCAGGCAGAGGAGCGCACGACCCACAAGCTGGAGCTCGCCGGATGCCTGGACACCAAGGCCGCCAAGGCGCGCCTGGACGACTTCGACGGCGACGTGGCAAAGCTCAAGTCCGAATGCCCCTACCTGTTCGAGGAGAAGCGGAAGCCCGGAACGACCGAGCTTCCGCCCACGGGAACCGCCAAAGGCCCCGCAAAGACCATCCGAGAGGCCCTGAGGGGCTAGAAAGGAACAGCCAATGATCACTCTCGACGAACTGGCGACCAACTCTGACAACAAGCTCGTGCAGGGCTTCATAAACGAGATTATCACTGACAGCTACCTGCTCTCGACCATGACGTTCGACGACTGCCTCACGAGCACGGGAACCTCTGACCTGTCGTACTCCTACAAGCGCGTGAAGACCCCGATGGAGGCCAAGTTCCGCGCCCTCAACTCCGAGCCGGCGAAGACCAAGCCCGATATCGAGCGCATCACCACCAGCGTGGCGATCCTCTCCGATTCCTGGGACATGGACCGCGTGGCCAAGAACGCCGCCGAAGACCTGTATGCGCTCTACCTCGAGGAATCAAAGAACGCCATCATCCGCGGCTTCAACAAGACCGTCATCAACGGCGACACCGCCACCGAGGCAGACGGGTTCGACGGCCTCGACAAGGCCGTGAAGGGAACGTCCACCGACATGACCTCCAAGGTCGATCTGTCCGCCATCACCAAGGAGTCCGCGCTCGCCTTCTCCGAAGAGATGGACACGTTCCTGTCCCTGCTCATGCGCACTCCCGACGTGCTCATGGTATCCCCGCGCATGAAGGTCAAGGTCAACGCCGTCTGCCGCATCCTGGGCCTGAGCAACGTCACCATGGACAGCGCCGGTCATCGCGTGGCCGCATGGGACGGCATCCGCATCGAGGAGATGCGCGACGGCGCCCTGGCGACCAACGACATCTACGCAGCCTGCCTGGGGATGGACGGCTTCCACGGCATCACCCTCAAGGGCGAAAACGCCGTGACCGTCGCCCTGCCCGACTGGACCTCCCCCGGCGCAGTGAAGAGCGGCGACGCCGAGTTCGTCTGCGGATGCGCCCTGAAAGCCACGAGGGCCGCTGGCGTCTTGCGCGCCAAGGCCGGCGCCGCGCAGGCAAAGGCCTAGGCCATGCCGCCCAGCGTCGAATACGGCTGGTACACGGACGAGTACGGCGGGAGCGCCATCAGCCGCGAGGAGTGGCCGGCGCGCTCCCGCGAGGCGCACGGCTACCTGTGCCGCCTCTGCTCCACGGGAAGGGTCACGCCCTACGGAGCAGACTCGTGGCCCATGGCCGTGTGCGCCGTGGCTGACCGCATGGCCGAGCTGGACGCGGCGGCAGAAGCCGCAGCCGTGTCATCGGTGTCGGTCGGGTCGGTGAGCACTTCGTATGACGCCACGCAGGGAGGGTCGCTCGACCTCTCCCCTCCCGGCCGAGAGCGCGCCCTGGCCGATGCCGCAAAGACCTACCTCCACTTCTACGCAGGGCTGAAGGGATGATGGCCCCCGACTACAGGCTGTGCGACCAGACAGTGACCGTCTACCGCCGCATCGCCGCCAACACGATCGTGAGGACCGTGCATCCCCGCGCCTTCCTCGACTTCAAGAAGGTGCGGGGCGTGGACAAGACGGGCAGCCACGACGCAATGTCGTTCCTGCTCGTCATCCCCGAGGACGCCGACGTGGCCGCAGGCGACAAGGTTCTGGAAGGCGAGGGGCCGGAGGTCGCCACCGACGCCGAGTGGCGCCAGTTCGTCCCGGCGGCGGTGGCAGGGCTGTGCGTGGTGCGCTGGGTCGACCCCAAGCGCATCGGCGGCAGGGCGTGCCACGTCGAGGCGGGCGGCTAGGATGCGCGTCAGGGTCGACGCGAGCGGACTGAGGCCCCCCGACGAGGTCATGCGCGAGCTCGGCGTGGACGCCCGGGGCAAGGTGCAGCAGTTCGTGACGGATCGCGTCCGCTTCCGCATGCAGCGGTACATGCCCTGGGACACCGGCTTCACGGTCACGAGCCTCACGCAGGTGACCTCGCCCACGACGATCACGGTGAACGCGCCCTACGCCCAGTACCTCTACAACGGGGTATCCAGGAGCGGCAACGCGCTCGACTACACCAAGACCACCAACCCCATGGCTGGCCCCTTCTGGGACCGCACCCTCGTGCAGAACGAGGGCGACGCGATAGCGGAAGAGGCCGCCAGCTACTCAAGGAGCATCAATGGCTGACGCGCTGGAGACCATGCGCGCGTTCGTCGAGAGCTATCCCAACGCGAACATCCTCGGCGACCTCGCGATCGACTACACCGACTCCGTCCCCAACTGCGGAGGCCTGTTCCCGTCCGGCCTCGTCGAGGTCAGCAGGAAGACCGACATCACCGGCGCCGTGACGGTGCAGAACCAGTACAACTTCGCGCTCTACACGGTCATGGCGAAGTCGCCGGACGAGGACGCCGGGGCGACATTCAACGCATCATGGCTCATGGGCTTTCAGGAGTGGGTGCAGGAGCAGAGCATCCTAGGCCTTGCGCCCGCGTTCGGGGACGACCCCAGGAAAGAGCGCATCACGGCGCAGAACGGCGCCCTCTATGCCGCAGAGGACGAGGGCACCGCCATCTACGCCATACGCATTTCAGTCACGTTCGAGAGGCACTACGAAAGGACACGATGATGCCTAACAGCACGTTCAACACGCCGGAGAACCAGACCATCGCGCGCGAGCAGCTGGTCCTCTACCTCAACACCGGCACGTACGCGTCGCCCGCATGGAGCGCGCTCGGCAAGCGCGTCGAGGACTCCTCCATGGACTACGACTGGGGCGACGAGTCCAAGCAGGACATCCTGGGCAACACGCACAGCACGATGAAGAAGCCCGTCATCACGCAGTCGTTCGACCCCTGCAACCTCGATGCCGGCGACTCCGCCATCACCAAGGTGTGGGACCTCGCCGTGCGCGAGCAGGACCCGCAGGCCCTCTGCAACATGGACCTCCTTCTTGTGCACCTCTACGCGGGCGCCACGGCGTCTCCCTTCGCAGAGCGTTACCCGGCGTCCATGGTCAAGCCCACGGGCCTGGGAGGCCCTGGCGGCGGCTCCATCGAGATGCCCATCGACGTGACCTTCGGCGGCAAGCGCGAGAAGGGCACCGCATCGGTCTCGGCAGACGGCACGGTCAGCTTCAACGCCGGCGGCACGACAGCGTCGGCGAAGTCGAACTAGGGGGCGTGACATGGCAAAGAAGCTATCGTTCGACACCGGCGTGGTGGAGTACGACCTCAACGAGGATGTCAAGGTTCGCTTCAACCCCACCGACACCGCCTTCGTGGAGCGCCTGTACAAGGTGTTCGGAGACCTGGAGGCGAAGCAGGACGAGTTCC
>CAJUFC010000193.1 GCA_910585565.1 uncultured Eggerthellaceae bacterium
CGCGCGGGGCGTGCGCCAGGCCCGCCAGCAGCAGTTTCCGCCAGGCACAACACGAGCCAGGCCTCGCCCAGCGGCAGCAGCCGCCAGGCGAGGCAGCTCCCCGCGCGCCCTAGCTCGCGCTGCCGACCGTGATCACGGTCTCCTCGGAGATCTTCTCCGTGGCACCCTCGTCCCCGCCGCGGGCGGAGAAGTACGAGATGCCCGGGTTGCGCGCCGCGGCGAACGTGAACTTCACGCGCAGCAGCGGCTGGTCGAAGGCCGAGTTGTAGTCGATGTCCTGATTGTTCTCGATGAGGTCCTGCAGCCCAGCGAGGTTGAAGTCGGCGCGACGCATGTCCAACCCGTAGTAGAAGCGATACGTCGAGGTCTTGGACGCGTCGTCGTATTTCAGCAGCGCCAAGCCGTCCCTCGAGCCGCTTTCGTAGTTGTCATGTCGCCTCAGCACGAAGCCATCGAGCTGGCGCTCGCCACCATCAGCCGCGCTCGGCAGCGAGTCTTCGATGTCGTTGTCATCCAACGCGAACTCGATCGTACCGTTTTCCTTCACGCGCTTGTATCCGCATCCGAAATAGCGTCGCGTCTCCACGTCGGGCTTGAGAGCGGCCTCGTCGCCCTCCAGGTTGCTCGTGCCAGGCACCTTGCCCGCCTCGGTCTGCGCGGTCGAGTCGCCCTTGTACACGACGCCAGTCTGGTCAGCCGTGGCCGTCGGCACCGGGCTCACCCAGAACATGCGGCTGCCCTCGGCGTCATATGTCATGTTGTCGGTCTTGTCGGTGGCCTTCGGCGTCAGAATCTTCGACGCCATGCCCACCTTGTCGCTCGCGGCGCTCGACTCGACCGAGTCGGCGTCCACCTTGGGGATGTTGCCGTCAATCGTGACCGTGCTGCCGTCGTCGTTCTTCTCGTAGCCAAAGGCGGTCACGTCCTCGGCCGTCACGCCCACCAGCTGCAGGTCATGCGAGCCGGTCGCCACCTGGAAGGTCGCCTGCGCCTCCAGCTGGGTGCGGCGGTCGTTGCCCACCACGAAGGGCTCCACCGGCTGGCCGTAGCTGTTCGTCGTGCACAGGTAGACGCCGATGGGGCTTGCCACATTGATGCGAATAGGGCTGGTCCACAGCCACAGCTCCACCGCAGCCGCGCCGTCATGGGCGTTCTTGGCAGAGGGGTCGCCCACGGTGAAGTAGGCGTCTCCCACATCGATGCCAGCGTCGGTCTGGAACGCGTCGCCGTCGCCCACGTTGCCGCCCGTCACATGAACCGTCGAGAACTTGCCGTCTGCGCGCTCTGCCTCAAGCGCCTGGTAGCTTGCCACCTTGGTGAGGTCGGCGCCCGTGCCAGCCAGGTCCTCCAGCGCCTTGTCGGTCGAATCGGTCATCGACGGCTTGCGCACGTGATACCAGCCGTCATAGGTATAGCGGTCCTTCTGCGTCTTGAACTCAGGGTACTCGAGCAGGTCATAGTAGTTCCACGTGCGCTTGGCGATATACCAGCCCGAGCTAGAGCCGTTCTCCGTCTCGCTCGCATCGCCCTCGCGCCACTTGTAGCCGTCAGTGTATTCGGCCTTGGTCGCCTTGGGATGCACATAGCTGCCGTCATCCTGCTGGTTGCGGTCAGCGCCGGTAGAGGCACCCGTCATGTCCGCCTCAGACACCGCATGCAACGGGATGCGCAGGGCGACGTCGACGGTGCGCGTGCGCCAGTAGGCGCTCCAAGAGTTGGGACCGTTGTACGTAAGCGAGCCGTCGGCGTCCTTGACGAGAGCCGAGCCCTTCTCGGTGAGAACGAAGCCAGTCTTGCTGCCGCCGCGGGCGGCGTCCTCGTCGTAGGAGACGTATATCTCGGGGTCGGACACGTCGGTGGTTCGGGCGACCGTGGCGTCGCCCTCCTTGGCGGCGTCGGCGTCCGTCGAGGCAGATGCCGGGGCGCCCCAACCCAGGAACTCGAACCCATAGCGCACCGGCGCACGCAGGTTCATCTCGGCGTCGATCTCGCAGTCGGCCTCGTGCCGCTCCTGCGTGCCGGTGTGCAGCTGCTCAGCGTCAGAGTCCGCGCTGGCGCTCTCCTGCCCGATGAAGCCCATGTTCTCGCGGAAGCGGATGCCCTCGGTGCCGCGGGTGGAGCTCCCGCGCCCGTCGGCGTCGACCGCCTGCTCGCCTATGTTGGTCAGGTACGATGGCTGCGTCGGCGCGAGCGCGATCGCAGACTCGGAGGTCGTCCCCCATACGCCATAGACGGTATAGGGGGTCGAGCACTGGTCCTTGCTGAAGTCGGACCATCCCTCGCCAAAGATGGCGAAGAAGTAGTTGGTGTCGGTGAAGGACCCGTCGGCGTCCTTCTCGCGCAGCTCGGTCCAGTAGCGGGCGTTGCCGCCGTCGGAGGGGCCAGGCACCGTGCCGATGGCGAGGTCATCTATCTTGCACCAGCCCTTGAAGGGATAGGCGCCCAGCTTCTTGTCCGGCTCACCGAGCGAGTAATCCTCGCACCAGCTCTTGCGCACCGATGCCAGATCGAAGTAGGAGTTAGCTGCCACGTCGAGGCCGCTGACCGTGCTGCCGTCCTCGGCAATGCCGAAGGTGAGCCCTGATGCGCCGGCGATGGCGTTCGCCGCGCTCGGGTGCACGAACGTCTTGTCGGCAGGCGGGTCCACGGCGCGGTTGCCGCCCTTGTCCTTCGACTGCTCCGTGTCGTAGCGCACCGTGTATGCCTTCGGCGTCCACACCGCGTTGAACGTCACGTCACCGTAGGCATCGGCAGGCATCTTGCCGTTGTAGAGGGTGTGGCCGTCCTGCTTGCCGTCCCACCACTCGGCGCCGGTCGTCGGATACCACCCCGCAAACCAGAACCCCGTGCGCTGCGCAGACGGCAGGTCAGGCGCATCACCCTTATAGTAGGAAATGTTGTCGAAGTGCTGCCCCGAACCAGAGACGAAGCGCGCGGTCGACTGCTTCTCCCAATGGGCCGTATACGTCAGCTCCTCGCCCGTCACGCCCGTGACGTCGATGTTGAACTCGCTGCCCTTCTTGGGCGTATCCGGATTGCCTGGGCCCGTCCACCCAACAAACCTGTAACCAGGACGCGCGTTATCCGCAGGGTCGACAAGGTGCTTGTCGTCATCCTCGACCGTGAAGGACGTCCTAAGCCCAGACATTCCAGAACAGTCCGAAGAATAGTCAATGCGGTAAGTAATGAGATATGCCATCGCGAGAGATAAAACCGCAAATCGGTCAGAGCCCACGCTAGGGGCAGGTGGAACTGAAGCGGCAACCTTACCATTCGTCAGACGATAAGACGAGAAATTATTATGGCTACGGAAGGTTCTCCAGCACTCCTGACCGCTTAAGGAGCCATCGTGAGCCGCAATATCGCCTGTGCCAATAAGAATACGCGCTTGCTCAAGATCAGCAGATGGAAGAGAATAAGCGGAGTCAAATGCGTAAACCTCGGAACTCATGCGTGCAGATCCATCGAAGCCCCAGGCGTCAAATGCAAAAGGCACGACGTACTTATCCCGATCGTCATACCAGAAAGTAAAGTTTCGCACCGTTCGATTAGGCCAATAGACTATCTCATAGGCAGGCGCAAACCAATTATTCGGCCCCCCATTGAAGCCCATGACTTCATCATAGGTATTCCCGTAAGGGTCATCTCGAGCCCCAGAATACCGAAACCAGACTGCATTCATGGATTTAGCAATCGGACCCACAGAGCGATATCCTGTGATGGTTTCTGGCAGGTCTCCAACAAACCCATGATAGTATCCATCGGAAGAATAGGCCGTAAGGTCAGTTGCATGAGGCTCGGCCCAATTCGAGGCTTGAGAAGCCTCCGTTGAAATCCACTCATCGAACGCCTCGCCGCCAATCCAGCGGACGGAGTCGGGGATATCGACGCTCTCGAGGGCGGTGCCCTTGAAGGCGGCGTAGTCGATGGTCTTGAGGGTAGAGGGAAGGCTCACGCTCTTGAGGTTGGTGCAGCCGGCGAAGGCGGACTCGCCGATGGAGGTGACGCCCTCCGGTATCGTGACGCTCGCGAGGAACACGGCGCCCTCGAAGGCGCTCGGCTCGATGGCGGTCACCTGATAGGTGACGCCGTCCACCTTGGCGTAGGCGGGGACGTCCACGTGCGCAGGGGTGGCGCTCCTGTCGCCTGACCACCTCACCGAGAGGTCCATGCTCGCCTGGTAGGAGAAGGAGAGGCCCGCCTCCGGGTCCTCGCCGCGCCGTGCGGCCTTCTCGGCCTCCTCCTCGGGGGTGAGCTCGAGGTGGCTCCTCCCGTTCTCGAGGGGAGTGACGAGGGAGCGGTCCTCCATGACGCCCTCGTCGGAGACGGCGTTCACGCCCTCGATCTCCCCGAAGGGGGCGCCCATGATGATCTGCTCGGTGTCGAAGCCGTGGTGGAACCACGCCTTCCGCTTCTCGAGCATGTCGGTCTTCTCTGAGAGGGCGACGCTTCCCGAGACGCGCTCTGCGCCCTCGCCCGTCACGGCGTAGTTGGTGCCGGGGACGACGATGGTGAGGCGAGCTATCTGCTCGTCGGCGAACGCGCCCGGCTTCGTGACGTTGCCCTCGGCATCCCTCTCGGCAGACGCGATCGACTCCATCTTGCCGAACGACATCACCGTCTCGAGCGCCGCGGCGTCGACGAACGCGCCAGACGCGATGCTCTTGCACTCGAGCGGGATGCGGGCCACCACCATGGCGGGGGGCGCCCAGACGAGCTCGAGGGCGTCCTCGGCGAAGGCCTCGCCGTCAGAGGACGCCTGCCCCTCGGCCGAGCGGAACAGCATGCCCGCGACGGAGGAGTAGGCAGCCTTGCCGGCCGCGCCGCTGCCGTCGCTCTCGGCAGCCGAGGCAATCTCGATGGAGGCGAGCGCCGGAAGTGCCGCTGCGAGGCCTTCGGTCCTCACGCTCTCCACCGTCTGCGGCAGCGTCAGTGACGTGACGCCCTCTACCACCTGCCCCTCGGCGACCTCGACGGCCTTGACCGTCGCGGTGCCGCTGCCGTCGCTCACGCGCTCGGGAACAACAACAGCGCCCTCCAAGGCAGCACCATTCTCGAACCCGACGAGCACCGCCGCATCGCCAGCAACCCGATACGAAAGGCCACCAGCCACAAACTCTGCACCATCGGCGATAGGCGCGTCCGGCAGGTTCTCGCCAGACACCTCCCCTCCAGCCGCGCCAGCGAGAGCGACATCGCCGCCCGTCGTCTGCGGCCGAGCAGTTGGCTCGTCAGCATGCGCCTGCTGCAGCCCCGCCGCAGGCATCATCGTAACCGCCAGCAACATCGTCAAAACGATGGCAAGCAGCTGCGTTCCACGACGAGCCGCATCAGCCGGGCAGGCAGTCCCCGCGCTCTGCTTCAGGCTGCCTGAACTGCCGGTTTCTTCAAATTTTTTATAATGGATAAAATTCTTACTGCAAAAAAATTTAGAACCCCGAAAGGCTAACGAACGGACCCCCCCCCCGCGACGCTTTTTCGAACTGACGTTCGTCACGTCACGGTTGGCGGATGCGCCATGCCCCTGATTGCGCAACACACGCATCTCCAGCCTCCATTTCACGCGTACCAAACACCCGACTCCGTCGGTTTTGCTAGACGTTATAAATCAACCCCTCAACTTTTGGCAACCCCCATCCCCCAATTCCACAACAATCCACACACAAATCCCCACAACTCGGTCTGGGGTCCGTCGATCGTGCTACTGAAAAATTGGATGGAAAAATGAGAAGGGGCTTTCGCTTAGGTATCTCTCCGTTCGCGTCCACCCCGTCGTAACTCTTAGAAAGTGGTGCGCCATGAGGGATTCGACGATAACCGCTGCGCGGCTATCAAGGCCTCGCGCTACGCGCTCGACCCACGAAAGTCCACTGGACTTTCGTGCCCTCTCGGGGTTCGAATCCATGAAAGCAGGATTGAACCGAGCGGCTATCGTAATTGAAAGTTAAAGGGAGAAAGTGGTGCGCCATGAGGGATTCGAACCCCCGGCGGTCTGATTCGTAGTCAGCTCCTCTATCCAGCTGAGGTAATGGCGCACGCAATCATCTGCCTCATGAAGGCAGTAACTATTCTGTCAAAGCAAACGTATGATGTCAACTGCTTTTTCTCAAATAGACGCCTTTGCGACTTTGCTACGGTAGTATCAACACAAAAACCGACACGAGGAGCGACGTCATGAATGCGAACTGCAAAAAGCCATCCTGCGTCAATGCGCGTGCCTGCGCGGCGGCGTTCCCACGGACGAACGCGCGCACCGGCTCGCTGACCGAGCGATATGCGCTGCCCTTCGCCATCGTGCTGGCAGCGGTGCTCGTCGTCTGCGTGTTCTTGCTTGTCGGCTGCGCCAGCCCGACCGTTTCGAAAGCCGATACCTCCTCTGTGGCAGGCGACACCGCAGGGGGAACGGGCACCATGTCCTCCGACGGCACGGCCGACTACGGCAGCCTGACGGAGTTTTCCGCCACCACGCTCTCTGGCGACACGTTCACGCAGGCCAATCTGGCCGACAAGGACGCGACGCTCGTCAACTACTGGTCGACCACGTGCGGCCCCTGCATTCGCGAGATGCCCGACATTGCCGCGCTGGAACAGCAGCTGCCCGACAACGTGCAGCTCATCACCGTCTGCCTCGACGGCGACCTGGCATCCGACGAAGCGGCCTCGATTCTCGAAAGCGCCGGCTATCAGGGCACGACCCTCATGAGCTGGGACGGCGACCTGGCCAGCGTGGCACGCAAGATCATCTACGTGCCGACGTCGGTCGTCTATGGGCCGAACGGCGAGGAGCTGGGTGACGCCATCATCGGAGGCCAGGTCGACCTCGCCTCCGCATTCGTGAGCGCGATCAACGCTGGCTTGGCCGAAGCCGGCAAGGAGCCGATCGTCCTTGGAAGCTAACGTCGAACAGGGCGGCCCGTCCTCAGCGGCCTCAGCGTCCTCAGCGGCCCCAACGGGGCGCACGCTAACAGAGTCGGCGGAACCGGCCCCCACCCAAGCGCCGCAACACCTGAGCTCCAAGTTACGTATAGCCATCGGCGTCGCAATCGCGGCGCTCGCCGTCGCATGCATCGTCATCGGCGTCGCCGGTAACGAGCAAACAGCCGTGCTGCGCAAGGCAACGCACATCTGCCTCGAATGCATCGGGATCGCCTGATGGGCCGCGCCACGAACGCATCGCCCGCAGCCAAGCGCGGCCGCAGGCGACAGACAATCATCCAGCTCGTCGCGACCGTGTTCTTCAATGGATATCTCGTCGGGTTCGCCGAGGGCAAGATCTATACCGGGCCGAGCAAGGCCGTCTGCGTTCCCGTGCTCAACTGCTACTCATGTCCGGGCGCCCTCGGAGCCTGCCCCATCGGCGCGCTGCAAAACGCCATCGGCGGCGTAGGTGCCGGGTTTCCGTTCTATGTGTTGGGCTCCATCATGCTGTTCGGCATCGTTTTGGGACGGCTCATCTGCGGAGTGCTGTGCCCGTTCGGGTTCGTGCAAGACCTCCTGCACAAGATACCCTCTCCCAAGCTGCGCGTCCCCGCGCGCATCGACCGACCCCTCCGCTGGCTGAAATACGTCGTGCTCATCCTGCTCGTTGTGCTCATGCCGGCATTCATCGGGCCAGGGTCTGGCGCCAACGCGCCCTCTTTCTGCAA
>CAJUFC010000194.1 GCA_910585565.1 uncultured Eggerthellaceae bacterium
ACGAGCGAATAGTGTTCCCCTTGCTTGAAAAGGAACTCTCTATCATGGGGCGCGGATTGCAGGTGTGCTTGCGGGCGAAGGGAGGGCCTTCATGAAGGAGACGTTTCTGCAAGACTTCGAGTGGTATTTGCCGGAGGATGCGAGCTTTTGGAATACGGTCTGTGAGCAGGCGGAAGACCTGAGGAGGCTTGGCTTCACCTTTGTGTGGCTGCCACCGGCCTATAAGGGACAAGCAGGCATCCGTGACGTCGGCTATGGCGTCTACGACTTGTTTGACCTCGGCGAATTCGACCAGAAGGGCACCGTTCCCACGAAGTACGGCACCGTGGAGCAGTATCTTGCCGCCGTTGATAAGCTGCACGAAAACGGCCTCAAGGTGATTGGTGATATCGTGCTCAATCATCGCATGGGCGCTGATGCTCAGGAGACGGTCAGCGTGACGGCGTGCAGCTCTGAAAACCGTCTCGAGGACGCGAGCGAGGAACATGAGGCCGACGTGTGGACGAAGTTCACTTTCCCGGGACGCAACGGCGCGTACGACTCCTACGAATGGGACGCAGATGACTTTACCGGCACCGACTACGACAGTCGCACGGGCAGAAATGACATCCTGTCATTTTCGGGCAAGCGCTGGAACGACAACGTCGGCAAAGAAGACGGCAACTTCGACTTCATCATGGGCGATGACGTCGACTTCAGCAAGTCGGAGGTCGTCGAGCAGCTGACGAAATGGGGCTTGTGGTATACTGAAAGAGCGCGGCTCGATGGGTTCCGCATCGACGCCGTCAAGAGCATCGACTCGTCCTTCTTTGGGCCGTGGCTCGAGAAGATGTCTGCGGTGGGCAACCGCCCTGCCTTCGCCGTAGGCGAGTATTGGAGCGGCAACAGCCAGGAGTTAGCCGACTATATCGAGGGTAGCGGCCACTGCATGCGGCTGTTTGACGTGCCGCTGCACTTCAAGCTGCAGCAGGCGTCGTATCAGTCCGCAAGCTATGACCTGCATCAGCTGTTCGCCAACACTATCACGTCCTGGGAGCCCGAATATTCTTGCATATTTGTGGACAATCACGACACGCAGCCGGGTCAGGCGCTCGAGAGCTGGGTGGCTGACGACTTCAAGACCCGCGCCTATGCGACCATCCTGCTGCGCGACGCGTCCTCGCCGTTCGTGTTTTATGGCGATCTGTGGGGCATCCCGCACGATGGCAAGCAGCCCGTGCCCTTCATGCGCGAAATGGTGTGGGTTCGCTCCCATCTGCTGGGTGACGAGCTTGTCGACATGAACGATGACGACCACCAGAAGATGACCTGGCTCGTGCGTGGCGAGCACCCGGTATTCGTCATCTGGAGCGGTGCCGACGGGAAGCGCAAGGATATCGTCGAGGCTGCCCTCGCCGGTCGAACGTTCGTGGACGTGACCGACCCGTCGCATCTTGTTGCTGTCGACGAGGGCGGCGGCGCCAGTTTCACCTGCAGCCCCAGCGACTGTAGCATCTATATCACGACCGACGACTACGAAACGCTCAAGGCTGAGCTGTATGGCTAGCCGTCAGTCGTTTGCGAGGGCGGCGATTTGGTTGGTTGAGCTTTGTATCTTGGCGTCGATGCGTTCTTTTTCGGCGCCGGATGCCGGTGTGGGCTGGTAGTTGTTATAGCCAGGGGCGCTTGAGATGGAGCAGGCGATGAGCTCGACATCGTCGTCTTTGGCTACGTCGTCGCCGGTCACGGTGAACGTCTGCTGGAACAGCATGCAGTCTTTGTCCGATGGGTTGGAATTGCCCCCGAAACAGAAGTTGCCGAGGCTGTAGACGATATAGCGGCCTTGGTAGACCTCCCATCCTTGGATTACATGCGGATGGCTGCCCACCACCAGGTCAGCGCCGGCATCGATGGCGGCGTGGGCCAGCTTCACCTGCGTGGCGTTGGGCGCGTACTCGCGCTCTTGGCCCCAGTGGTAGTAGACTAACACCAGCTGCGCCCCGGCTGCCCTCGCCTCGTTGATGCGGCTTGTCACCTCGGGCTCGATCTCTTCGTGCTTAGCCAGCTCGTATGCTCCCACGAGCGCCACTTTCACGCCTTTCACGTCGAGGTAGGCGATGCGCTCGTGGCCGAACGTAGGGATGCCTTCGGTTTCTATCGCCGCGATCGTGTCGGTGTAGCTCTGTTCACCATAGTCTTTGGAATGGTTGTTGGCCATGCTGGCCGCCTCCACGCTCGACGTGCTGAACACCTTGGCGTAATCGGCGTCTCCTTTGAAGGCGAACGTCTTGTCTTGGCGGCTCGTGGCCTTGGTGAGGGTGCCCTCCATGTTCACGATGGTGATGTCGTCATCAGCGAAGATGGGCTTGACGTTGGCGAGGAACCACGCCGGGTCGTCCACCGCCTCGAACTTCGCGTTGAAGCTGCTGGCATAATCGAAAGCCTCGTCGGTGCCGAGCGTGCAGTCTCCGGCGAACGTGACCGTTATCGGTATGGACGCTGGCGGCTCCTCAAGCGCGGGCGTCTCTGTCGCAGCGCCCTCCTCGGGCGTGGCTGCGCCCTCCGCCGGAGCGAACTTCGAGCACGCCACACATCCAATCGCAACAACAAGCCCCAAAGCCACTACCGCCAGAAGAAGCGTCAATTGTCTATGCTGCACTTCGTCCATGCATGCGCCTTTCGCGGTTTGCCGCAATGGGCTCATCGTATCACGGTTTCTGCCGTGCGTCGTGGAACACTACAGCCAGTCGATGTCTTCGAGGCGCGAGACGATGTATGCGCCCTTGACCCAGATGTCTTGCCGATACATCTGGATGCCGTTGATGCAGATAGGCTTGTCCGTAGCGTCTCGCCCGGTGCCTCGGAAGAAGACGGAGCCGTCCTTTGCTTTAGGCCAGTTCGGGGCGCCCCTCACCACTCCCGAACGATTTATTCTCGGGAGGCCGGTCTGTTTGTCGATTTCAGGAACGAATCGCAGTTCGTTATTCCGTATCAGTCGTCGCGCCTCCTCCCAAACTGGTTGGGCCATCTCTTGGATGAACGCTTCATCAAAACTAAAGCGCTTGAAGCCCTTGAGCTGGTTCTCTTTCAAGGGTGATTCGCGGCTCGGTTCCTCGAAGACGATAAAGAGGAATTGGCTGTCGGCAAAGTGGCTGTAAAACGACGATTCTTCAAAAGGAAGATTTGGGTCTTGCAGCTCGTCGAAGTCGACGGGAAAGAGCTTCAGGTCTTCCGTGCGTGCGCCGCTTTTGGTGAGGGTGACTGACTTTGCTCGCAGCCCTAGCTTTGAGAACAGTTCGATGTTGGACATCTTTCCTTTTCCGCCGAACATTCTCACTACGATGGATTCCGGGATGTTTTTGGCATCAAGATTCACGAGCGCATACTTGCTTCCCAGCTCTTCGATTGTCTTGCCTTTTTGCGCTTTTGCTATCTCGTGCAGCTTTCGGTCTATCTCGGAATAGCTTGCATATGTTTGCGGAAGCTTCTCAAGCGCGTATCCAAAGGCTTTTCTTGCCATATCGGTGACAACGCTTCGCTTGAGTCGAAAGCGGGGAGAGTGCGGATATTTGGGAGCCGTGTCGATGAACATGAGGTCTTTTCGCAGCTGAGAGGAGAGCAGCGGGTAGCGCTTCTTGCGGTCGTCTTCGTTGGGATTCTCTCGCTGAATGCTTTCGATGAAGTCGTGCACCAGCTGCCAGTCGCTTTTGAGGACTTTCATTTCGTCGGGGGTAAACTCATGGAACTGATACCCTTTGATGGGGAAGTCGGCGTATTCCGCAGCGCTGACGGTGCCTTCGGAGTCATAGAGATAATAGACGATGAGCATATTGCGAATTTTGTGGAGGAACGAGGAGGTTTCGAATTCCTCATCAACGATTCTGTCTATAGAGACAGCGGTTATGGACATCGGCTCTTTCGCTTCGAGTGCGCTTGTCTTTTTCGAGCGTCGCAGACCGGTGGTCTTGAGCTCGACGGGGATGCCGTCGACGAGGAGGTCGGGCTCTTGATCGCAATTTGCCGGATAGCCAATGATGGATCGTTCGACGACGTCACCTGCGATGCCGGTAATTTTGGGATTGGCTTTGGTGCGCTCGAATACGTTTTCAGAGTCAGCCTCGCCAAGCGTCTTGCCGACGGCGTTGTCGAGCCTCTCTGTTAGCTCAAACTGGGTTATCGCGTACGAGCGTCGCCCGTGTCCTTCTGACTTTGCTGTCTTTTTTGTGCCCATGTTGCACCTTTCCCGAGTCGCGAAAACTCCCTGTTTCATTTTAGTCCGTGTCCCATCTTCGTCCTTGATCTCTTTGGGTCGATCGGATAGAATGTGCAGATAAGTTGGCACAGCAGCTAAGGAGAAACGTGCCATGCGCGATATTGAAGTCGCCGAGCTTTTTGCCGGCGTTGGCGGTTTTCGCCTCGGTCTTGATGGCTATGAGAACATCGAGCGACCTGAATTTGCGCGACCCGCAGCCGGGCCGTTCAAGACGGTTTGGGCCAACCAGTGGGAGCCGCCGGGGAGCGATGCTAAGCAGTTTGCCTGGAGGTGCTATGAGGAGCGCTTCGGGGCGGGCGGCTGCGTCAATCGCGACATCAACGACGTTCTTAACGATTATGAGCTGGGCGAGATTGATATTCCCAATATAGATATGGTCGTTGGGGGTTTTCCGTGTCAGGATTACTCGGTGGCGAGGCCTCTTTCTCAGGCTGGTGGCATCGAGGGAAAGAAAGGCGTCTTGTGGTGGGACATATACCGGTTCCTTCATCTGAAGGAACCCAGGTATGTGCTCCTCGAGAACGTGGATCGATTGCTCAAGAGCCCTGCGTCTCAGCGGGGTCGTGATTTCGCTATTATGCTTTCCTGCTTTGCGGATTTGGGGTATTCGGTTGAATGGCGCGTGGTGAATAGCGCCGAGTACGGGGCTCCGCAAAGACGCAAGCGTGTTTACCTCTATGCAGAGTTTACCTCCTCGACGTGGATTCTCGAAGAGCGGCTATCAAAAGGGGTTCTTGCTCGCGCACTTCCCATTCAGGAGCCAGAAGGGCGGATTTCATTTGAGATTCCGGACGACCCGTACGAGACGACCACTTCATTTAACGTGGGCGCAAAGGCCAAGTCGCCCTTTCTGAATGCTGGGGTCATGCAGGATTGTCGTGTGTTGACGGCGACGGTGACGCAGGCTTATAGCGGCGAGCTCAGAACGCTCGGCGATGTGATTCTTCCTGAGGGGGAGATACCTGAGGATTTCTATATTCCGGAAGACAAATTGGAGCGATGGCGATACCTCAAGGCGTCCAAGAGCGAAGAGCGCGTCAACAAGAAAACCGGCTTCAAATACCATTATTCTGAGGGATCGATGGCGTTTCCTGACCTGCTCGAAAACCCCTCGCGCACCATTCTGACGGGCGAGGGCGGCACTGGTGCATCACGGTTTAAGCATGTGGTCAACATCGGTGGTCGATATCGCCGATTGGTCCCTGACGAGCTGGAGCAGCTCCAAGGATTTCCCAAGGGCTGGACGGATACGGGCATGACAAATGGACAAAGGGCCTTTTGCATGGGCAACGCCCTTGTGGTTCAGATTCCTCACGAGATAGGCAAGGTTATTGCCGAGCGCCATCGCGAGAGGTGAGGCTAGTGGGAGGCGAAGTGGTTGGTGAGGAGGGTTTCGAGGGGGCGTGCGGGAGTCACTGCGGTGATGAGGGCGAGCTTTTGGGCGCGTGACAGGCGTTTGAAGTGGAACTCCGCCCGCATGGCGTCGTGCTTGGTGGAAAAGGTGGCCTGGGCGATGAGCCGCACGGGCCGGCGACGGGCGGTGTATTTGGCCCCTTTGCCGCTGTTGTGGGAGCGCAGGCGCTGCTCGAGGTCGATGGTGTATCCCGTGTAGAGCGTTCCGTCGGCACACTCGAGCACATACATATAGTGGTGTTGGGCGCTCATTGGGCCAAAGCCTCGCAGGTCGCCAGGCGCGTGTCTGTCGCTGAAAGAGGGAAGGAGCCTCGAGAGGCTCCTTCGTGTCTCATCTGTGCCTGCCAGTTCCGTTTCGTCTTGGCGCGATTGTACTTGGCGTCACCGTGGGCGCCGTGCCCGCAGGCGAACCCGTTGTAGCGTGGCTTGCCGGCCAGCGTCGCCTCCTCGGCGGTCTGCCGCCAGACCACGTTGCCCTTGGGCGTAGAGCGCTTCTTTTGAGACATCTGCCTCACCTCCTTCAGGATGCTCAGTTGGTGCTACGGGTAGCGCAGGTAGTGCGGCTGCATCATAGCACGGTTTCGTGGGAGATGCGTGCGGCCGGTGTCGTCTCCGTTCTCCTGCGCTTCTGCCCGCTCACACCCGCTCCCGCGCGCCTTCAGCGTCATGCGCACAACGTACAAAGGCGGACCCCCCTGCCGGGAATCCGCCTTTGCCAGAATCCTTCTCGTGCGGTTCGGCTCAAGCGCAAGAAGGTTGCCTGCTAAACACGACGCCTAGACATGACGTGCGTCAGGCGCCTTGTCGGCCTTATTCCTCGGTCTCAAGCTGCTTGCTCGGCTTGAGGTTCTTGATGAGGATGGCGCAGATGCCGCCAACGATGGCGATGGGGACGCATACCGCGAGCGATGCCATGTTCCAGCCCATCGAGACGGCGAGCGCTCCGAAGGTGGCAGAGCCGATGCATCCACCCAGGTTCTGGAAGAACGCAACGATGGCCATGCCGAGGCCGATCTTCGCGGGGTCGCGTGCGTACAGCGGCACGCTGGAGAAGACGCCTGTCGCGCAGCATGCGGAGAACACGCTCATCAGGACGACGAACACCCAGACCAGCGGCATGCTGTCGCCGAACGCGAACGTAAGCAGGACTGCGCCGCCGAACATGCCGAAGACGATGAAGCCCTTGTGGATGTTGAACTTGTCGGCCACGATGCCGGAGATGGGCCCCAAGGCGAGCACCAAGATGTTGGTGACGCTTGAGACGGTGCCCGAAAGCTGCGTGTCCATGCTGTGGACGTCTGCCAGATACGACGGATAGAACCCGCCGATAGCGCCGGCGTTGAAGTAGTTCCAGCAGCCAAACGCGATGGCGATCATGAAGATGCTGAAGAAGTCCGCCCTGAGCTTCATCGGCTTGGCGCCGGCCTCAGCAACTTTGGCCTCAGCCTTCTCCTGCGGTGGCGTCGCATAGACAGCGACGACGAAGACGAGGGCGATAACGGCCAGGATGGCAGAAAGCCACCAGTTGGCGCGCCATGATCCAGCGAGCGCATAGACCATGGGGGATATGTTCATGCCGAGCACGACGCCTGCCGGGAACCATACGCTCCAGATGCCCATGGCAAGACCTTGCTTGCGCGGCGGTATGACGGTCGCTGTGGCAGCAGGGCCCACAACGGATATCATGCCCATGCCGATGCCCTCGATGAAGCGCGAGATGAGCATGACGGTGGCGTTGGGCGCGAGCGCTCCGCCGACGGCACCGATGATGAGGCTTACGGCGGTGATGATGAGGCTCTTCTTGGCACCGATCTTTGCCAGGATGCCGCCAGCTGGGAAGGCCAGCACGGCGCCGATGAGCGTGAACATCGACATGACCCAACCGATGTTGGACTCGGTGAACCCAAGCTCGGTGGTGAATTCCGTCGTAAACATGGTGGGCGCCTTGAACATCCCGTATGAGGTCAGGACGCCGAGGAAAAAGATCGAGCAGAAAATGAGCCATCTTCTACTCATAGGAAATTGATCAGTCTTTTGACCAGTCATGTTCCCCCCTTGCATGGTGGTTGCAGTAAGGATGGATAGAACAAGACCTCAATGGGCGCCCGCATCAGTGTGGCGGCTTTTGCGGGCGTTCGTGCTTGGCTGCATGCTAATCTACCAAACAAAGGGGAGCTGCCGCATCATCATCGCTGTACCATTTCCCCCAATTCGGCTGAAACGTCCTATGGCGTCAGGTATGAGATTCGCCTTTGGCGTCATCGATGATGTCGAGAAGCTCCTGCAAGGAGTGGATGTCCATCTTCCGATAGATGTTATAGATGTGCGTCTTCACGGTGTGGTTGGATATGAACAGCGCATTCTGGATGTATTCGGCGTTTCTGCCCTTGGACAGAAGCGTGAACACTTCTATCTCTCGCGGAGTGAGGCAATACTGCTCGCAGACCAAGATGGAGATGTCCACCTCGGGCGCATCTTCGGCGCATTCGGCGTCGGCCTGCTCTTCGATGACCTTGGGCATGGCCTTGACGGGCTTGTAGTGGTCGGCTCGCCAAGGGGCGCGCTCGATGGAGAAGGACAGCACGACCACGGCCATCACGAACATGGCGGATATGGCTATGCTGAAGGGGGTGATAGCGGCCTCCGAGAAGCTGCCCCACACGACGAAGCCCGCGACGATGCCGACAACGAACATGCCGTACTCAAGGGCCTGATTGATGCCGAGAATGATGGTGGCGTTGAGGTCGAACGTCCGAATCAAGTCAACGAGGAACACGATCACCAGCAGGAAGCAGAAGATGAAGCCGGTCATGATCAGGAACGCCGCTATCTGGGGGAAGGGGCCCGCCCCATAGGGAAGAATCAGCATGCCGCAGAGAGACAAGATGATGGAGGCGTTGATGGCTGGGTTGAGGTTGGGGAGAAACGCCGAGCGCGAATAGAGCAAGAAGATGACGAGCCCTGCAAGCCCTGACCCCAGAATCGAGATGGGGTCGGACGTCGGCAGCAGCGTCGTGTCGGGCGTATAGCATCCCTGCATGACGCCAAAGCATAGCGACATCACCATGAGCTGCGTCGTTGCCTTGAGGAAGGGCCGCTTGGCGGACTCCCAGTCCATGATGGAGATGCCGGTCGGCTCGTTGTGGCGCATGGGTATGCCGCGCGTGCCCATGAGCAGCATGATGCCGGAGAGCAGAGGCAGGCAGGCCATGACGATAACGACGACGTCTTGGGCCAGGTGAGCCCCCAGATAGTCCACGATGCAGGCGAGGATCGCCGAGGCCCCCATCACTTGCCCGGACAGGTTTCGCGAGGTCTCAGAGTATATTCTGAGCCAGAACAGGGTGAGGATGGCCTCTGACGCGCCAATCAGTATGACTGATGCGATGGTGAACGGGATGCCAAAGGGCGACAGCAAGATGAGTCCTGCGCTGCCCAGCACGCCCGCGACGATAGCGGAGATGGCTGGCACATGGTTCGTGTTCTGCTCCTTGGGCGGCATCTTGGACATGAGAAAGCCGCCGAGCAGAAAGAAGACGCACAGTGATGCGTTGATGCCAATCTGTCGCGAGATGAGGTAGGAAGAGGCCACGTCGTCATCGCTGATGGGAATCGGCTGGTATAAGACCATGAAGTGCCATCCCAGCAAAAGCCCGAATCCCATGAGGCCGATTCCGGGATTCATGAAGGGGTTGACCTTCTCGGTGGCGCTGTGCTGCTCTGGCTTCAATGCATCGTTTGGCTCATTCAGTGCATTCATGGAATCCTCTTATGCGCTTCGTCGTCGAACAACTGCGAAAAGCTCTTCCTATCTGGGAGAAGTTTTCGTTCTCATACCCTCAGTCATAGACGGTTTGAGCAACCTCTCAGGCGCTTTCGACGGCAAAATCAGACGTCGGAAGCGATTGTGGGCAGCCAGTCAACCATCTACTGTTGAAAGCAGCTTCAAACTTGGCTGAAGCTATTCGGCTATAAAGGGATTTCAATGGGATTCTATCTGACGTGGGAGGAAATGCAAGATATTTTGTGGCGATGTTTTTGTGAACGTTGAAAGTCGAGTGAGAAAGAGGAGTGAGAATGTCAAAAGACGAGAAGACCGTATATAAGTCTTTGGGTTTGTGCGGGTTCGGACTGGGTTCGAATTCTGCTGCCGTTGACGTGAAAGACGGCAAGATCCTGCGCATCCGTCCGATGCATTACGATGACGCCTATGACATCAAGGACATGAATCCGTGGCGCATCGAGGTCAACGGGGCCGTGCTCGAGCCCAAGGACAAGACGATGCCGACGCCGCTTCAGTTCGCGTACAAGAAGCGTGTCTATTCCAAGAACAGGGTGCCCTATCCGCTGATTCGCGTTGACTGGGACCCGAATGGCGAGCGTCATCCCGAGACCCGCGGCAAGTCCAAGTATCGTCGCATCTCGTGGGACGAGGCAACCGACATCATCGCGTCTGAGCTGAAGCGCATTCACAAGGAATACGGACCGCTTGCCGTGCTGGCCCAGGTGGACGGCCACGGCGAGTCCAAGATCATCCATGCGGCTCACGGCTGCCCGGGCAAGCTGCTCGACCTCATGGGCGGCTACACCCTGCAGGCTCGCCAGCCTGACAGCTGGGAAGGCTGGACGTGGGGCGCCAAGCACATCTGGGGCATGGACCCGGTCGGCAAGCAGGGCAACGTGCAGAACCTGTTCCAGGACATCGCTGAGAACGGTGATGCGGTTCTGTACTGGGGTGCTGATCCTGAGACCACGCCGTGGGGCTGGGGCGGCATGCAGCCTGGGCGCCTGGTGCGTTGGCTCCATGACGTCGGCTTGAAGTCCATCTTCATCTCGCCTGACCTGAACTACACCGGTGCCGCCCATGAGGGCAAGTGGATTCCCATCCTCCCCAACACCGACGCGGCGCTGCACTGCGCGCTTGCCTATGTGTGGATCACCGAGGACACCTACGACAAGGAGTACCTCGCCACGCACGCTGTCGGGTTCGAGGACTTCAAGGACTACATCCTCGGCGTCGAGGACGGCGTTCCCAAGACGCCGAAGTGGGCATCGCCCATCACCGGCATCTCCGAGCGTCAGATCAAGGCGTTGGCGCGCTACTGGGCCACTCACGTGGTCTCCATCGCGCACTGCGCTGGCGGCGGCCTCATCCGCGCTGCCTACTCGAGCGAGCCCGCTCGCCTCGAGGTTGCGCTGTTGGCCATGCAGGGTCTCGGCAAGCCGGGCGCTGGCCAGATCAACTTCATGGACTGGGGTCTGTTCGGCATCGACGAGATCTATCCGCTGCCGCGCTCTGCGTGCCAGCCTGACCTGTCTTCTGTGTACAACGGCTGGGCGATGCTCACTTACCCGGTGAACTTCATTCCGAAGACCCTCATCCCCGAGGCCATCATGAACCCGCCGATCAAATGGCGCGGCGGCCATGTCATTGCTGGTCTTCCCGCCGAGGACCAGGTTGTCGAGTGGGACTTCCCGCACAATGGCGACTATGAGCTGCACATGATCTGGACTGACAGCCCCTGCTGGCAGACCTGCTGGAACGGTGGCTTCGATATGCAGCGCGCGCTCCGTCACCCGAACCTCGAGTTCATCCTGGCGCAGCACCCCTGGCTCGAGAATGACTGCCTGTTCGCAGACATCATCCTGCCCACCACCACCAAGCTCGAGGTCAACGACATCTCCAACGACCTGTTCAGCGGTCAGTACAACATGCTCATGCATGAGGAGCAGGCTATCCCGCACGTGGGCGAGTCTAAGTCTGACTTCGAGGCCGTGGGCGAGGTCGCCAAGAAGCTCGGCCTGTATGAGCCGTATGCCGAGGGCACCGAGGAAGAGCTCATCAAGAAGGGCTTCGAGAACTCTGGCGTCCAGAACTTCGTTTCGTACGAGGAGTGGCTTGAGAAGGGCTACTACGTCGTGCCCACCGCCGAGGATTGGGAGGACGACCCGCGCGGCATGCGTCCGTTCTATGACGATCCTGAGGGCAATCCGCTGCAGACACCGACGGGCCTCATCGAGTTCAAGTCCACGCTACTCGAGCAGTTCTTCCCGGATGATGAGGAGCGCCCGCCTGTGCCGCACTTCGTGCCGTATGGCGAGTCTCACTCCGAGAGCTTCCTGCATCCGCGCGCCGAGGAGTATCCGTTCCTGCTCATCACCAACCACCCGCGTTGGCGCGTGCACGCCCAAAACGACGACAACACCTGGTGCCGCGAGATCGAGACCTGCAAGGTGCAAGGCCCCGACGGCTATATGTATGAGCCGATTTGGGTGAACCCGAAAGATGCGGTGGTCCTTGGCGTTGAGGACGGCGACATCGTCAAGATGTTCAACGAGCGCGGCACCGTTCTCGGCGGCATCCGCCTGTCCGAGCGCGTCATCCCGCATGCGGTGTATCAAGATCATGGCACGCGCGTCGACAACATCGTCATCGGCGAGTTCGACCGCGCTGGTGCCAACAACCTCATCTGCCCCTCCAACACCACTTCGAAGAACGCTCCTGGCGAGGTTACCAACAGCTTCCTCGTGAATCTGGAGAAGGTTGACGTGTTCGAGCTGGCCGAGCAGTATCCCGAGGCCTTCAAGAACCGTGGCTACGAGCCGGAGACCGGCCTGATCGCAATCGACAGGATCGTGGAAGGAGCCTAGAGCTTATGAAAACATTCGTTGTAGACATTGATCGCTGCATCGGTTGTCACAACTGCCAGATTGTCTGCAAGGACGAGCATTGCGACAACGACTGGATGCCGTACGCGGCTCCTCAGCCCGACACCGGCCAGTTCTGGATGAAGGTCAACGAGCAGGAGCGCGGCCAGACCCCGAAGGTGCGCGTCACCTACACCCCGATCTTCTGCCAGCACTGCGAGGACGCTCCTTGCATGAAAGCAGCCGAGAACGGCGCGGTGTATCGCCGCGAGGACGGTCTCGTGGTCATCGACCCTGCGAAGGCCAAGAACCAGAAGGCCATCATGGATGCGTGCCCCTATGGCGTCGTCTATTGGAACGAGGCGCTGGCCATTCCGCAGAAGTGCACGGGTTGCGCCCACTTGCTCGATGATGGCTGGAAGGTCCCGCGCTGCGTCGATGCGTGCGCTCACGACGCCATCCTCTTCGGCGAAGAGGAAGAGCTGGCCGAGAAGCTGGCCCAGGCGGTGGATCTGAAGCCCAACCTCAGCACGAAGCCGCGCGTTCACTACCTCAACCTTCCCAAGCGCTTCTTGGCGGGCGAGGTTGCGGACCTGGAGGAGGAAGAGGTCCTCATCGGTGCCGAGGTGACGCTGACCAACCTTGAGACGGGCCAGACCTACACCCAGAGGACGGACGAGTTCGGTGACTTCTGGTTCAAGCAGATCGAAGCTGCCGACTATGCCATCGACGTCACGTATGACGGATACATGCCGCGTCACGTGGAGGACTTCATCTCCACCAAGGACAAGGACCTCAACGTCGATACGATCGCGATGTACAAGGCCGTCTAGCCCAAGCCCAGAGCAACCATTCAAAGAAAGGTCTCGAACATGAGGATTGCACCACATCACCTAGGCGCCTACTGCGTCGATATCGATGAATCCATCGGCTTTTACACGGACGTTCTCGGATTCAGGCATCTGTTCTCCACCGAGACCATGGAGGGCGACAAGCCCTTGAAGATGGCATGGGTGAAAAGCGACGATGGCGTGGTCATCGAGCTTTTGGAGCAAGAGGACAAGTCCACCATCGATGCGGCGAACAAGTGCCTCAATCACTTTGCCGTTCGCGTCGATGACATGGACGAGATCGTAAGCCGTCTGAACGAGAAAGGCGTCGCAATCGAGGCTGGTCCCTTTGATGCGCTGTGCCCGTTCGATCGGCCTCTTGGGAGCGCTGATGCGGACGTGTTCACGAAGTACGGGGACAAGGGAGCCCATCTGAAGATCATGTTCTTCAGGGGTCCGGGCGGAGAGCGCATCGAGGCCGTGCAGGACAACATCGGTCCGATCGAGTAGCTTTTCGCGGGCTGCTTGCCGCAAGGGCGCCTCTCGGTGGATGAGGCTCCTGTGGCAAGGGTGGTCCTCCGGGGCATCCCGACAAACCCCTAGGTGTCGGGGTGCTCGGATCCAAGATGCGGGAGCGCGCGTGCGCTCCCGCATTCCTTTTGGGGTCATGGCGGTGCTTGCTCCACATGGCTGCGATTGCGGCACATGCGGATGTGCGATGGATGTTGCCGTGCGGGCATCGGCGCGCGGGTGCGCGATGTCGCGAATCGTCGGTTGTGCCTTTGGGGCGCCGCGAATACAATTGCTGGCAGCGTATATTGATCAACCGGTTCGCACATGCGCGAAGGGGGCGCGGTTGCCAAGCGAAAGGCCGCCCTGCCGTCTTGGGCTTGCGCGGGCTGGCGCACTTGCGAGGGGAAGCGGTTCGTGCGCAGAGAGCATATAGTGGCTGTTGTGGGCATGGCCTTGTTTTGGCCGGTTTTGAGAAACCCCTTCTTGCTCGGGCTGCTCTCGTCCGAGCGCTCCGAGATGGGCCTCGCTGCTCGCTACACCCTCTTCTTTGCGGCGGCTGCGTTTGCTGCCGCTGTGGCGTATGCCCTCGTGCGCATGTGTCGCGCAAGGGCTGCGGCTTCACCTGATGCGCGCCCCGATGGCTGGTGGCTCTGCCTTGCGGGTCGTGTGTTCGTGGCGTCAGCCGTGGCGGCTGGCGCAGGATACCTAGCATGCGTCTTGCTGAATGACGCAGGCGTGGCCGTATTTGCGATTGGCTGCGTTTGCTGTGCGTGCGCGACAAGCGGCGCCGTCTTTGCGTGGTTTTCGGTATTGGGGCGCTTCGAGCTTGCTGAGGCGCTGGGCGTCTGCGCGCTGTCGTTTGCGCTGAGCTTCCTTTCGTTCTCGTTCGATCTGCTGCCTGAGGCGATGCTGAAGCCAGCCCAAGCGTTCTTTCCGGTATCGTCATGCCTGATCGGATATGCCCTCAGTCGGCGCCTTGTGGTCTCTCCGAGCGGAGCTGCGCTCTCGTGTGAGCAGGAGGCAGGCGCCAAGCGAGGGTGGCTGGTCGTTGCGCTTTGCTTGGTGTGCCTGTTTGCAAGCATCTTCGTCTCGGCCATCAATGCCTCGATGCTTACGAGCTACATGGCCAAGCCTGGGTCGTATCTCACCTATGCCGTCTCGGCACTCAGCGCGCTATGCCTCGTGGCCGTCTTTTGCGTATCGAGGCATCCGCCGGTGATGTTGGCGGGTGGGCTGCTCGTCGGTGCTGCGGTGGTGTTGCTTGCAGCGTTTTCCATGCTTGGCCTAGGCACTGGCATGGGGTTGCCGACGACCTCCCATACGGTGATGGAGTTCTTGCTGTTCGCCTGCTTGCTGTCGGTGCGCCAGACGTCTGCGCCTTCTGCTCAGGCGGCTTTGTTCGTGATTGCGACGAGCGCCATCAGTTGGTGCGAACGCGTGGTGCTTCCCTATTTGTTCAGCGTGCGTGGGGCGCAGCTCACCGATTTCGGAACGTCGATGGCGCTCGTCGCGTGCGCCATCGTGTCGTTTTTGGCGTTGGCTTCGGTGGGCGTGACGCTGCTGTACGTCGCGAAGGGGGCTTCGCCTTTGCGGGGACAGGCGAGCGATGCCGACGCTGCTGATGGCGACGGGCGACAGGCCACGGCCACGGCCGATGATTGCATCATTGACGGTGCGTCGGACGCTCTTGAGGCGGCTGCTCCCGCCTCGCATGATGCGCAGCCGCTTCTGCCTACGAATGTGCAGAAGGTCGCGTCCGCTCATGGGCTCACCCCGCGCGAGACCGACGTGCTCGAGCTGGTGGCTCGCGGATATAGCGTCCGAAAGATATCCGAGACGCTATGCATCTCGCCAAGCACCGTGCAGGGGCATATGCGCAACGTGTACGCCAAGCTGGGTTTGCACTCGCGCCAAGAGGTCATCGACCGTTGCCAGGATTGCGCCTGAACGGGCGTTTCTTAAGAAAAACCTATATTCGGCATGTTTTATGGGGTGCGTCAAAGTCGCCTGTGTCCTACCGTATCGATAGCGCGAAGAGCGCACATATACGTTCGGAGGGACGAAGGGATTTGCTATGGACACAAACATGTCACGAAGGGATCTTCTGAAGTTCGGTGCCGTTGCGACGACGGCGGCCGTGGGCGTCTCGATGCTCGGCTGCTCGACCAACAGCGCGGCCGCTGACGGGGCCGCCGACGCCACGAAGGCTGCGACGGGCACCGCCAGCGTCACCATGGAGGAGGCCACGTCTCAAAACATCCTCAACGTCGAGAAGACGGTTCCGAATTTTGCGTATATTCCCGACATCGACTACAAGCAGACCATCACCAAGAACTCCTATTCCACCATGAAGATGGACATCATTGCGCCGTCATCTGACAAGCCGCTGCCGTGCATCCTCTATATCAATGGAGGCGGCTTCACCCGGTCTTCCCCGGCGGGTCATCTGTGGGAGCGCATGTACCTTGCTGAGCAGGGCTTTGTCGTGGCTTCCATCCAGCACAGCGTTGTGCCGGCGGCGAAGTTCCCGCAGCCGCTGCTGGACTGCAAAGATGCCGTGCGATTCCTGCGCGCGAACGCTGCGACGTACAACATCGACAAGGACCGCATCGCCGCCATGGGCAACTCGGCGGGCGGCTACTTTGCCACGATGCTGGGCGTGACGGCTGATATCGCCAAGTTCAACGAGGGCGCGCAGAACGCCTCTGAGTCGTGCGGCGTGAGCGCAGTCGTCGACTTCTACGGCGTGTCCGACCTCACCATCATCGGCGCAGGGCTGCCGGACGGCTTGGAAGAGGGCCACGATTCCCCTGCGACCACCGAGGCGCTCATGATCAACGGTACCGCGTTCGGCGACAACAAGGGCGCATCGGTCTTCGACACGCCTGAGAAGGCCGCCGAGGCGAGCCCCTTCACCTATATCGACAGCAATGACCCTCCGTTCCTGATCTTCCAGGGTACGGCCGACACGCTCGTGTCTCCGGTCGCTACCGCTGAGCTGCAAGTGAAGCTCGAGGAGGCCGGCGTCAAGGCGACGCGCTACGTCGTTCCCGAGGCCAAGCACGGCGACCCGGTGTTCTCGCAGCCCGAGGTCATGGATCTGGTCGTCGACTTCCTGAACGAGAGCATGCCGGCCAAGCAGGGCTAGGCACCATCTCGAAAGCTGCATTACGCGAGCGCCTGCATAAGGTGCATCCCGACCCCGCCACCCTCCCTCCGTGGCGGGGTCTTCTCATGTCGAGGGCCAGGTCGCTTACAGACGCGTGCCTGTGGAGGCTTGGCGGTCTACGTTGCTTGAATCCCCATTGTGGGGTGTGTCAGAATGGGCTTCACGACATAAAGTGCACGACGCGCGAAAGGATGAGGCCAATGGGCTTGTTCGACTTATTCAAGAAGACGGAGCAAGGCGAAGCGGATGTCGAAAGCGAGCGATCCGTGTCGGGGGACAATGGTGACGTGTCGAGCAGGGGCGCTTCGGTGAGGGATGCTGAGACGTATCGCGCTTTGGCGGATGTGTTGGTGGATGATGCCGCGGCGCGAGCCAAGCTGGATGCGTGGATTGACGACCCGAATCTCTACTGCCAAGAAGCCGGCAATGAGCGTGGCGTGGATGATTGCGCGGGGCGCGAGGATGAGGTGATGTGGCTGGCTTTGGTGGACACGCTTATCGACGGCAGTCGGCAGGCCGTCGAGATAGACTGGTGCGGCGAGACGGAAGACATGGTGTGGTCGCTGAATTCCATCACCAAGGAGCCCGCCTTGCATCTTGATGAGGACGGCCTTTCGGAAGAAGACCTCACTGCATGCTTTGACGAGGTAAACGTCCTTTGGAACCCTCAGGGCTGGGTGTTGGCCTATATGGACATAGATAGCGACAGCTATGTGCTCGTTCCCCTTCGCGTCGACCAGTTCGAGGCAGCCGAGCCTCTCGCCGCACGCCTCGACAAAACCCTCACCCAAGCTCACCAAGGCCTGTAGAGGCATTTCCTGCATGTGCAACAGCTTTGAGATATGTGGACGTGGTGACCTTGCGCGCGTGCTGCAGGCGCTTTTGGGCGATGATGGCGTCATCGTGCCGGTAGGCGTGCCTGAGGGAGGGGTGGCCTTTCCGAAGGCGTTTGCCCCAGTGCTCAGGCCAGCGTTTCGTGGAGGAGACTCGCCTGATGCCGACGAGGCGGAGCTCGACGGCGCTGGCGTCGGTGCGCTGGCTGCTGGGTCGGTTCCGCTCGAGGTATGCGCGTTTGGGTTCGGGCTTCCTGTCGAATGGAAGAAGGGCGGCACCGTCTTCAACGCGCGCCTAGACTCGCTCGTGCGAGGGACGGGCATGTGGGGAGACGCGTTGGCTCATCGTCGGTGCGTGGTGCCGTGCGCGGGCTTTTACGAAAGTCACCGCAGCGAGACGATGCGCAGCCCCAAGACCGGCAAGCAGGTGAAGAGGCGCTACTCGTTCGCGTCTGCCGATGGCGAGCCGCTGCTTTTGGGCGCCGTCTACCATGGCGAGCATTTTGCCATCGTGACGACGGACCCGAATGCGGACGTGGCTTGCGTGCATGACCGCATGCCGCTCGTTCTGACCGCCGCCGAGGCGCGCCTGTGGCTGGATTCGGCAGCGCCTCTCGACCACATCATTCAGCTGGCCAATCGCGCTCACGTTCGCCTGCATTCTCACGCCGAAGGGGGCGCACCGGCCGATGTCGATGTGCCCCCTGATCACGCCCAGCTTACGTTGCCGCTCTAGCGCGAGGCGTTCTGCGCCGGGGCCGTTCGGCTATTCCTTCGCGTCGTTGCCGATGAGGGAGTTGATGATTGCTGATACGATGCTGATGACGATGGCAGCCACAAAGGCGCTTCCAAAGCTGTCGATGAGGAAGCCCACTTGGAAGATGCCGTTGGCGAGCCATGCGGCGACATAGAGCAACAACGTATTCACGACGATATAGAACAGCCCGAGCGTAATCACCGTGATGGGGACGCTCAGCAGCTGCAGTATCGGCTTGATGCTGATGTTGATGAGCGACAAGAACAGCGCGAAGATGGCGATAGCGGCCCATGCGGAGTCGCCGCCGATGACCTCGATGCCGGGAACCAGCCAAACGGCGGCTCCGACTGCGATGGCGGTAACCAGCCAGCGTAGGATGAAGTTCATGGTGTCCTCCTGTCGTGCGGCTCAGGTGTGCGTATTGCTGAGCGCCTGAGCAATGAGCGGATGTGCGGACATCGTGGCTGCCTCTGCCCGTCAGGCAGGTTGCGGTGCTCGAATGACCCGGTGTCTCCTCGTTGTCCAACAATATAAAGGAGCATTTTTGGCATGCACCGCGCCGTAGCGACATGATGCTGATTGGTTGACTCGACGACAAGTTGGGCGTGTTGCCTGCTGCGCGGGGCTTTTCGCAGAATATTAAATGTATGAAAAATGTGCGACGCGCGTATGGATGAGCCGAAGTGTTCGCAGCACAATAGGGCTACATGCACAAGCCGCCTCGCTTGCGCGAAGGTGTGCGAGGCGCGATTTGGGCGAAGCGTAGTCAAACGGGAAAGAGGCGAAGGTCGTGTTCGTGGCAGAGTTGCTAGAGGCGTGTATGCTGGTCTGCTTTGGTCTGTCGTGGCCGATGAATGCGTGGAAGGCGTACAAGGCCGGCACGGCAAAGGGAACAAGCTGGCAGTTCTTGGCGCTCATTTGCGCGGGGTATCTGTGCGGGATTGCCGCCAAGCTGGCGACGGGGTGCTTGAACTGGGTCCTAGCTGTATATTTCATCAACTGCATCTTTCTGGCTCTGAACTGGGTGGTGTATGCCCGGAACCGCAAGCGCGACGCCGCAGAGATGCACCTGCCCTTGTGTCCTGCGATGGGCGTTGTCGAGGGGGCGCATCGTTCTTAGGCGGCTTTCGTTCAGGGCGCCGCAAGCTGCATGGCAGTGAAGCGGTCGGCGACCGACGGCGTATGGAGGCGCGTGGCGGTGCGCTACGCTTCGCTGGCAGGGGTGGCGCACTGGCAGACGCACAGGCGACTTGCGGCAAAGATATTGAGCCCCAGCTCCTGCATGATTTGCCGGATGGCTGCCTGTGCCTTCACTGAGTTGCCGGCCTCGTCGAGGGGCGGCGAGAACGCGGCGATGCCGAACATGCCGGGCATGATGCCGAGCACGCCGCCGCCCACGCCCGACTTTGCGGGGATGCCCGACTTGTACAGCCAGTCGTCGGTGCGCTCGTAGAATCCGACCGTGGTGATGAGCGAGGTGATCTTGGGGGCGAAGTCGGGGTCGAACACCTGCTTGTTGGTCACAGGGTTGAATCCGTCGTTAGCGATGGTGGCGGCCATGATGGCGAGCTGGTGCGCTGTGGTGCCCAGCGAGCACTGGCGGGTGTAGAGGTCAAGCGACAGATTGGGGTCATCGTAGATGCGCCCGTAGTCCTTGAGCAGCCACGCAATCGAGCGGTTGTTGAAGTCGGTGGCCGATTCCGAGCGATACAGCTCTTCGATGACGGCAGGCTCATGTCCGGTGAGCTCGGCGATGTTGGTGGTGATGGCGCGCCATTTGCCGTCAGCGTCGCCGATTGGCTCGACAAGCGAGCATGCCGCAATGGCACCAGCATTCACCAGCGGAGACGACGGGCGGTCCTTTTCCAAGAGAAGCGCCATGATGGAGTTGAACGGCAACCCGGTGGCATCGGCTCCCACCTTCTCGAGCACATCAACGGCGCCGTACTCGCGCATGGCCAGGATGGCGGTGGGGACCTTCGAGACGGACTCGATACCGAAGGTGTGGTCGACGTCTCCTGCCGAGATCACCGTGCCGTCAAGCAGGCAGACACTGATGCCGAACAGCGTCGGGTCGACTGACGCGAGGTAGGGGATATAGTCGGCGTTCTTGCCTCCGGTGGTGTCCTTGAGCGATTCGTAGGCGTGATCGACCGCGGCTTTGATTTCAGCGGCGGTGATGCTTTTGTGGGATGCAGCCATGTTGCGCCTCCTGCGTTGTCTCCGGCCCTGGTGGGCCTGACGCTTAGGGTAGCTCCTGACGAGACGGCAGGTGCGGCCAGCTCGAAAGCGTTTCCGATTCGAAAGGGCTGCGTGAGGCTGCGGAGGCGTGCGAGGAGACGCGGGGGCGCTAGCCGTTTTAGTTGTTCTGGTCGTCCAGGTGCGGAGGCGCGGGGTCGCCGGCAGACGCAGGGGCGGGCGCATCCAGTGCGCGGATGCTCTTGGGCAGATAGACCACGAGGCCTAGGAGCAAGCATGCGATGCCGTCCACCAAGAAGAACGGCGCCACGCCTATGCCTTCGGCCAGCGCTCCACCGACCGCGACGCCGAGCGGGGTGGCAATGCCTGAGGCTGCCGTGAACAGCCCGATGGCTCGCCCGAGCTTGTCTTCGGGCACGTTTCTCTGGATGAGGGTCATGAGCGGCCCGTTGAACCAGGCACAAGCCATCGCCATGATCGTCACCAAGACCACGAAACCCCAGTAGCCGCTCGTCGGCAAGAGTCCGCAGGCGGCAGTGGAGGCACCGGTGACGACGGCGGCGATGGCGATGAGACGCGCGAGCTTCGTGTCGCCCTTGAGCGCCATGAGCGCACCGCTGCCGACAAGCATGCCGACGCCGAACGCGGCCTCGGTGATGGAGGCAGCATAGCCGTCGCCGCCAAAGTGGCTATAGGTCATGAGCGGGAACACCGCAGACAGCGGCCCGAATATGAACATGCCGATGGTGACGCCCGTCATGAGCAGCAGCAAGCCGCGGCACGACGCCACAGTCGCAGCCCCGTCTCGCAGATTGGCGAACACGTTTTCTTGGGCGGCCTTTTCGTCGCGGATGGTGGGAATCTTCGCCAAGGCGAGCCCTGCAACGGCTACGAGGGCTCCTGCGAAATCCAAGAACATGACCCACTGGAACCCGAGCGTGGTATAGAGGAAGATGCCAAACGCGGGCGCACCGATGCTGGCAACAGAGGCGAGGGCCTGGTCCAGGGTGTTCACGCGCAGGAGGTGCCGCTCGGGAACGAGCAGCGGCATGGACGCCATCATGGCGGGGCTGTGGAATGCCTGACCCACGGCGCGTGCCATCGCGATGAGCGCGATCAGCACGAGTGACACGTCTCCTGCCATGATGACGAAGCCAGCGATGAGCGAGATGATGCCGATGCTGAGGTCGGCACCGATCATGATGGCCTTGCGGTTGACCCGGTCGGCCAGCACGCCGCCGAACGGCGACACCAGTCCGATGGGCAGCATGGCGCAGATGCTCATGAGCGCCAGCATGAGGGCGCTTCCGGTGGTTTCGGTCACATACCACACCATGGCATAGCCTGCGGCGTAGCTGGTGATCATAGAAGCTGCTTGTCCTGCCCAGATGAAGCTGATGGCCGCCAGCCAGTTCTTCGGCAGCGGCATGCCCGCAGCGCTCAGCTCGCCTGCCTGCTTGGATGCGCGGTCGATTTGCTTCGCCTGTTCCTGTTCCGTCGTTTCCATTGGAGGTTCCTTTCGCGTTGCGTGCGTGCGCGATAGAGGGGGGGAGGGTCGCTCGGATGCGGTCATGCCGGGAGGGGGTTGAATGCGAGCGTACCAGTATAGCAGCAACGATGCCCCCTGTCGGGCTGCAGCTGGGCTGCGACGCGCTCGTGGGGCGACTCGATAGGAGCGCCGCCGAACGCGCTGTACCGTATACTGGTGGCAGCGAAGAGCGAGAGGAGACGATGGTGGGACGAGAGACGACGTCGATGGCCGCATGGCTGCGGGCGTGCGCGTTGGCGGCTGCGATGGCCGGCGTGCTGGCAGCTGCGGCGTTGGCTGGCTGCTCGCCGGTCGGCGGTGACGGGCCGGCGAGCTCGGGGGCCGTGACGAAGGATGTCGCGACAGAGGGCGCTCGCGATGACGCGAGCGCTGACGGGGCCGCTGGGGCGGCCACCCCATCGACAGCCGGGAAGTTGCGCGTTGTGGGCACACAGCTGGTCGGCGCAGACGGCAGCCCCGTGCAGCTGCGCGGGGTCAGCACCCATGGGCTTGCATGGTTTCCCCAGTATGTGAACGAGCCCTTCTTCCGAGAGCTGCGGCAGGATTGGGGCGCGAACGTGGTGAGGCTGGCGCTGTATACGGCGGAGTCGGGCGGCTACTGCACCGACGGCGACCGCGAGCAGCTAGAGGCGCTGGTTGAGGAGGGCGTCCGGTTCGCCGCCCAAGCCGATCTGTATGCCGTCGTGGACTGGCATGTGCTTTCCGACGCCGACCCCAATCGCCACAAAGACGAGGCGAAGGCGTTCTTCGCGAAGATGTCGACGCGGCTGGCCGCCTACGACAACGTCATCTACGAGATATGCAACGAGCCCAACGGCGGGACGACCTGGGGGGCCGTCAAGGCCTACGCCGAAGAGGTCATCCCTGTCATTCGCGAGAACGTACCCGATGCCGTAATCGTGGTGGGCACGCCCACCTGGTCGCAGAACGTGGACGAGGCGGCGGCCGACCCGCTTGTGGCGGACAATGTCTTGTATGCCCTGCACTTCTACGCGGCCACGCATCAGCAGGAGCTGAGGGACCGTCTCGCTGCTGCGGTAGAAAGCGGCCTTCCCGTGTTCGTTTCCGAGTTCGGCATCTGCGATGCCAGCGGGTCGGGACGCATCGACTATGCGTCGGCGGATGCCTGGGTGAGCCTCATGGATTCGCTCGACGTGAGCTACATTTGCTGGAATCTCTCGAACAAAGACGAGACGTCGGCACTCTTCCGGCCGGACTGCGCGAAGTCGTCCGGCTTTGCTGAGAGCGACCTGAGCGAAGAGGGGCTGTGGCTGCAGGGCGTGCTGCGCGGCGAGGTGCCTCCGACTGCGGCAGCTGCCTCCGGGGCTGAGATGGCTGGTGATGAGGATGACGGTTCTGCCCTCGGCGGTCACAGCATCGGCGAAGAGGGCCTGTCCTTCTCGATGGAGCGCGTCAACGCCTGGGAGGCAGACGGCGCGCCCTACGAGCAATACGAAGTGACCGTGACCAACGGCGGCGCGCCGGTCGACGCTTGGGAGGTTGCCGTCTCGCTTGAGGGGTCCTTCGAGTTGGTCGACTCGTGGAACGGCTCGTTCTCGCCCGCCGGCGACACCCTGCGCATCGCGAACGCCGCCTACAACGGCTCGCTGGCAACGGGTGCCTCCGCCAGCGACATCGGCTTCATCGTGCGCTTGGGCTGACGCCTGATTCGACCGCACGGCTGTCGCGCTCGCAACATGCCCGCACGAGCGGGGGCACGTGACGCGCTCGTGGGGCGACTCGATAGGGGCGCTGCCGAACGCGGACAAGATGGGCGCGAAGACATGACAAGCAAGCAACGGCGCGGCGAATGCCTGGTATCAGACGGCGTCGCTGCTGGCTGGAGCAGGCTGGCGCGGTATGGTAGAAAGCGGTCATTTCTTCGTTGGGCGTCTCGCGTGCGTGGCGCCTCGGGGCACGGAAGCGCGGCGAGCACATGGCGACAGGACAGACACACGAAGCGACTGTGACAGCTCGGTCTCGGGCGGCAGTGCCGACCAGCGTGCGATCCAACGGTGCCGACACCGTCAAGGGTGCTGGCGCGGGCTCCCGCACGGCCAAGGGTGCAGGCGCCGCCAAGGGCGCCGAGCAGGGCGAGTGGAAGGTGATTGCCTTCCTGTTCGCCTGCAACCTCTTGGCTTCGTTCATGCAGTCCATCATGAACATCGCGCTCGACCAGGTGTCGACGGACTTTCACGTGCGCCTCGCCGAGGCGAATCTCGTCATCATCGTCTTTGCCATCGTGGCAGGCACGGTCATCACCACGGCTGCGTCGGTCATGAAGCGGTTCGGTCTACGCAAGGTGATGCTCTTCGGGCTCGTCACAGGCCTCGTGGGGTCGCTCCTCGGCTTTGCGGCCTGGTGCTTTCCGGTTTTGGTCATCGCACGCGTGATTCAGGCGCTGACGACGGGGCTGTACTTTCCGGTCATCAACGAGGCGCTGTTGTTGCTGTCGCCCAAAGGCAAGGCCGGCTTTCTGCTCTCGCTGAACAGCGGCGTCATCGGCATCGGGCTCGCCTTCGCGCCGCCGGTGGCAGGTCTTCTCATTACCTATGCGGGTTTGCGGGTGCTCTTTCTCGTGCCGGCCGTCTTGTCGGTGCTGCTCTTGGTGGCGGGCGTCTTCGTGATTCGCGACATCGGCCCGCGCGAGGACCGGCCCATCGACGGGGCGAGCATCGTGCTGAGCTTCCTGGGCTTGGGCGCATTCATGACCGGCCTCAACGAGGTGGCGCACTTTGGCGTGCCGATGGTCTTTCTCATGCTCGGCGGCCTTGCGCTCATTGCCCTGTTCGTCTGGTGCCAGACGCGCATCCCACATCCGCTGCTCGATATGCGTCCCTTCAAGACCAAGGCGTTTTCGGCGGGCGAGGGTCTGGTCGTGCTTGCGTATATGGGCAGCGTCTATCTGAGTCTGCTTGTGCCAATCTATCTCGAGGGCGCCGCAGGATACTCGGCTTTCTTGGCTGGGTGCATCCTGACGGTTCCCATCCTGTGCTATGCGCTCGCCTGCTTCGCGAGCGGCAAGATGCTGGGCAAGCATGGCGTGTGGCCCTTGGTGCCGCTCGGCTTCGTCATCGTGCTCGTTGGCTTCGTCGTCATGATGGCGTCGCTGCCCATGGCGAGCGCCGTTGTCGTGGCCGTGTGCGCGGCCATCGTCTATGGCGGCATTGGCGTCTTGTACCCGGCGGTGAAAAGCGTCGATCTGGAGGTGCTGCCGCAGGAGCTTTCGTCCAACGGTTCGTCGATTCATTCGACGCTGGTGCAGGTGGCCGGGTGCATTTCCTCAGCGCTGTATGTGGGCATGGTGTCCGGCGACGTGCATGCCCAGATGGCTGCGGGGGCGTCGAAGGCGCATGCGTATGCTGCCGGCTTCGCCCACACGCTTCCCATCGAGATCGGATTTACCGTGGGTGCGATCGCGCTCTCCCTGATATATGTAAAATGGGTGCGGGCGTTTACGCTGTCTCATTCCGAGGAGAAGGCTGCCTCGCGCAAGGGCGAAGGCATGCGCGGGGACAAGGGCGAAGGCGGAAGCGTCGATGAGGACAATACCACAGGTGCGAAAAGGGGCTGAAGGCATCGTGAATGCATGCGAGACAACGAGCACTGTTGGCGGGGCGACGTTCGAGGAGTTGCAGCGAGAGATGCAGTCCGACCTCTATTGGGTGCGGTTCTTTGCGCGGCCTTGTTGCCCGGCGCCCGATGCCGAGGGCGCAACAAAGATGCTCGCGCGCCTCAAGCGCGAAGTGGACGCTCGCGGCGACTTCTCTGATGTCGAGAAGGAGGCCCTTTGCGCCATCATCGACGAGCGAAATGCGTGGTACCCCACATCAGGGCTCTGCCGGCGGCAGTAGCGTCTGCGACTAACGCGAGTAATCGCATCTGACGCAAGCGGCTGTGCCGGGCGCGTGCCATTGTGCCGTATCCGAGCGGCTGTTTTCGGCGTCAGCGGCAAGCGCCGAGCATCACCATTACTGTTTAGTAAGAAACGCGCAAGGGGCAGGTAATGCGTGGGTGCCATCATGGTTGGCAGGAAATCGGCGTCATCCGAAAGGAGCTCGATCATGATGACCCTCGTTATTGGCATTGCCCTTCTCGGGCCCATCTGCATCGTTATGGCCGCCTGCGTCGCTGCTGCTTTCGTATAGGAGCCGAGTCGGGCGCGCCTGGGGGCTGCCTTTTGCGTCTGCGCGTGCGGCCTTGACCTTGACGTTGCGTCAAGGTGGATACTGTGGAACGCACGATGGGAAAGGGGTGCAGCATGTCGTCAGCGAGGCCGCACGAGCAGATGCGATCGATTAAGGAGATGGCCACGCTGGCTGGCGTGAGCGCACGCACCTTGCGGTATTACGAGTCGCTGGGACTGATATGTCCGGCGCGTACCGAGAGCGGTTATCGCCTGTATGGGGAAAGCGACGCAAAGGCGATTGCCCGCATTTTGGCAATGCGGTCGTGCGGGCTGCCGCTGGAAGCCATTAGACGACTGCATGATGCGGCCGAGGACGACCTGCTTGCGACCCTGAGAAGCCATCTTGCCGTGCTGGGCGAACAGCACGCCTCGACTGAGGCAGCCATGAAGAAGACGCAGGCTGCCATATGCGCCTTAGAAAGGATGAACGACATGAACGCTCAGGATAGCTTCGAGGAGATGAAGCGACAAGGCATCGACCGGTTCGAGGAGACGTATGGCGTAGAGGCGCGAGCGCTCTACGGAGATGCGGACATTGACGCCTCCAACGAGCGCATGATGGGCCTCACGCAGGACGAGTGGGAGGCGAAAGAGCTCTTGGAAGACGCGATACGGGTGCAGCTGCGCCTTGCGATGGCGACAAGGGATGCGGCCAGCGAAGAGGCGCAGGAGCTTGCACGCATGCATCGCAAATGGATCACGATGCACTGGGGCCCTGACTACGAGCTCGAGACGTACAAAGCCCTCGTCCGCGGCTATGCCGCCGACCCGCGCTTCACGCGCTACTACGATTCCGCCGCCGGCGAAGGCGCCACCCAATTCCTCATCAACGCCATCGACGAGGCCTTCTAGCAGGGGAAATTAACGCCGGCGTAAAAGGAGCGGGAACGCCTCGCAAAGGAATGGAATTGGTTTCCAACTAAAATATAGTGTATCAAACGTAAATGGAATTGGCTTATGGTTCAGTTCGGAGATGTTGGACTTATTTGGTCTGACTCTCGTTGGTTATGCCGGCAAAGATGTCTCTGCAAGACTGACTGTAGTCCGTACGACCAGAAAGAAGCATCTTGCGTTCTAGGAAGCCCATCGATTCTGCGAATGCCTTCCGGTCTTTTCGGCGTGTGCTGCAGAAAACAAGAACGTAGTCGGTGTCGTCTCTGGCCATCTCCTTCTTGAATCGCACGGGAATCTTGCGATCGATGAATATTCGGTCGGCAAGAAATCTGTCGGTGTCGACGAATACAAATACCGATCGCCATGGGAGGCGGCAGTCGATTTCGATGAAGTTGCATGTGCCGTATTCGTAATCAGTCATCAAGATTACCTGCTTTCTTCTTCGGAGCCGGGTCGGTGAGGCCTTCGATGACGCCGTGGGATACCTCCCAGAAGAAGAGGGAGGCAGTGCTGCCGTAGGGGCTGAGGCGTCGGTGGTATTTCGCGAAGAGCTGCGGGGTGATAGCTCGATGGCGATACACCATGCGCATGCCGCGCTGGATGGCAAGATCCCCGTAGCTCAGCACGTCAGGGCGTCCCAAGCAGAACAGCAAGATCATCTCTGCCGTCCAGGTGCCGATGCCTTTGAGGCCAGATAATGCCGCTATGGCCTCGTCGTCGGGCATATGGGCTACCGCCTCGAGATCGAACTCACCGCTGCTCACCCGTGTGGCAAAATCCTGGATGTAGGACACCTTGCGAAACGTCAGGCCACATGACTGGATGTCTTCAGGGGCAGCCGCGCTCAGCCTGCCTGCGTCAATCACGCCCCAGCGCTCCTGCATGCGTGTCCAGATGGTCTTTTGGGCCGCCGTGGATATCTGCTGGCCGACGATATAATGCACCACAGAACAGAAGAGGTCGTCATCCATGGGGCGCTGGATGTGGCCTCGCGCCTCGATGGCGTCGATGATGGGTGCAAGCTGCTTGTCGCGACGCTTGAGATACGCAAGCTCCTCGGTTCCGTACGGAACGCATCGCGCCTGCCGATCTGCTTGGATAACCATCAGGTTTCAGACACCTTTCGTGCGCATGCTGTCGCAAGGGGCCGCATGGCCCTTACAGTAGAATTGTAGCCATTACCAGACCGGGAAAGGAGGGCCGTCGTGAAGCAGCCGAGTTTCAGACGAAAGAAAGACGGTCGCAATCGCGACGAGGGCATGGTCAGGCCCTCTGGTCCGCACCGCAAGGACGCGAGATTGGCTCTCCCATGACACGCCCCTCTGCTCCCATCCAGTTGCGCGGGCTCACTTCTGACGAGGTGGCAGCGCGAGCGGCAGCTGGCGACATCAACACCGACGCCGGCATAAAGACGCGCTCGATCGCAGACATCTTTCGCGACAACATCTGCACGCTCTTCAACTTCGTGAATGTCGTGCTGGCCGTGCTTGTGTTCGTCACCGGCTCGTACAAGAACATGCTCTTCATGATCGTCATCGTCGCCAACGTCGCCATCGGCATCATTCAAGAGATTCGCTCCAAGCTCGTCACCGACCGGTTGGCCATCGTCGCCGCGTCGAAGGCGACCGTGCTGCGAGACGGCCAGCAACGAGAGATTCCCATCGACCAGCTCGTCAAAGGCGACGTGATTCGCCTCTCTCGCGGCGACCAGGTGCCCTCGGATGCCAAGGTCCTCGACGGATCATGCAAGGTGGATGAAAGCCTGCTCACCGGCGAAAGCAAGGCCATCTCCAAAGACGCAGGCGACCTCCTCATGAGCGGCTCGTTCCTGAATGCCGGCACCGTTTGGGCCGAGGTGGTCCATGTCGGTGCCGACAATTATGCATCCAAGATCACGGCTGAGGCCAAGCGCCACAAGGCCATCAATTCCGAGATCATGACGAGCCTGAACAGTATCATCAAGTTCGTCAGCATCGCCATGCTGCCCATCGGGCTGCTGCTTTTCGCACACACCTATATCTCTGGCCATGTGGAGTTCAACTCCGCGCTGCTTACCACGGTCTCAGCGCTCGTCGGCATGATTCCCGAAGGGCTCATCCTGCTGACCTCAACGGTGCTGGCGGTTGCCGTTGTCCGGCTCGCAGGGCGCAAGGTGCTCGTGCAGCAGCTCTACTGCATCGAGACGCTTGCCCGCGTGGACACGCTCTGCCTCGACAAGACCGGCACCATCACGTCCGGCCGCATGAAGGTGACGTCCATTCAGGGCATCACCGATAATGACGAGGCGCACGCTGCAAGCGCCGCGCGCGCCATCGCGCTTGCTGATGCGGACCCCAATGACACGGCCGAGGCCATCCGCACGTATTTCAGCGACCGCGCATCCGGAGCCAAACCGGACGCATTGACCGCTGGTGACGACGTCAATGATGGCATCCGCTTCGTGCCGTTCTCCTCCGAGACGAAGCTCTCCGGCGTCGTGCTGGCTGACGGGCACGCATTCGCCATGGGGGCCGCGCAGTTCGTGCTGGCAAGCCACCCCGATACGCTCGAGCGCATCCTCCCCGAGATCAACCGCCTGGCCCAGCGCTCGCGCGTGCTCTTGGTTGCCCAGGTCGACGGCTTCGACGCGACCGGGCACGCCCAAGGAGACGTTACGCCCCTCGGCTTCATCCTCCTGGAAGACGAGGTCCGATCCACTGCCGCCGAGACAATCCGTTACTTCATCGAGCAAGGCGTGACGCTCAAGGTCATCAGTGGCGACGACCCGCACACCGTCTCGGGCATCGCGGAGCGCGTCGGCGTGCCGCACGCTGGCAAGTATGTGGACTGCTCGACGCTCCAGACTTCCCAGGAGCTGCAGCGCGCCATCGAGGAGTACAGCGTGTTTGGACGCGTCACTCCCGAGCAGAAAAAGGAATTCGTGACGGCGCTGCAACAGGACGGCCACATCGTTGCCATGACGGGCGACGGCGTGAACGATGTGCTGGCGCTGAAAGCGAGCGATTGCAGCATCGCTATGGCGTCTGGCAGCGACGCTGCGCGCAACGTCGCGCAGCTCGTGCTCGTGGACAATGACTTCGCCAGCATGCCGCACGTGGTGGCGGAGGGACGTCGGTCCATCAACAACCTGCAGCGCTCGGCATCGCTGTTCCTGGTCAAGACGCTCTTTTCCATCGTCTCGGCGCTGCTGTTCATCCTGTTGCCCTGGCAATATCCGTTCGTGCCCATACAGATGACGCTCATCAGCGCGTTCACCATCGGCATTCCGTCGTTCGTGCTGGCGCTCGAGCCCAACCACGACCGCGTGCGCGGGCATTTTCTCGAAAACTGCGTCGTGCGGTCGATTCCCGGCGCCATCTGCGCCGTCGTGTCGGTAGTCGCCATCAGCATCGTCGGCGAGGTGGCGCTCGGCCTCAGCTATGCGCAGGCATCTACGCTCTGCGTCATGATGTTCGCATTCATCGGCGTCTTGTTGGTGATACGGCTGTCTATTCCTTATAACGCGATACGCGTCGGGCTTTTGGTCGTGGTCTTGGGTGGCCTTGTGCTTGGGTTCACGGTGCTGGCGCCCTTGTTCGACCTGGCGCCGCTCACACCCACCATGTGGGTCGTTGCGGGTATCGGTGCTGCGGCCAACCTGATCGCATTCCAGCTGCTGTATAACCTGCTTGGCAGGATGCACGAGCGCCGCCTGGCCGAAGCGACGCCGCGCACCAGCGCACAACCAGATGAAAGGCAACCATGAGTAGAAAGGTCCCCGTCGCGCCCGCGCCTTCGTCTGTGGCTACCACCAACGTGATGAAGGCCAACAAGGGCACCAACACCAAGCCCGAGCTTCTGATGCGCCGGCGCCTGCGCGAAGCGGGACTCACCGGATATCGTCTGCATTGGAAGGTGTCCGGCCGCCCCGACATCGCATGGCCGGGAAAGCGCACGGCGCTGTTCATTAATGGCTGCTTTTGGCATCGCTGCCCGCATTGTCAGCTGCCACTCCCAAAGAGCAACGTCGAATACTGGCTTGTCAAGTTCGAGACGAACCAAGAGCGTGACGCCCGCAACATCGCTGCACTCGAGGAGGCCGGCTGGAACGTTCACGTCGTCTGGGAGTGCCAGCTGAAGAAAAACGCAATCGAGGACACCATGGCCGAGCTTTTGCCCCTTCTGGCCGAAGAGCTCGGCAAAGAACTCACGATGCCGCAGGCGCAAGACGAAAGTGTCAACTCGTCAGCCGACACCGGCAAAGAGTCGACACAAGAGAGAGGGCAGGCATGCGAGCATTCGTAGCGCTCGAGATGCCGGCCCAACTTGCGGACGAGGCCGCTGCTGTTGCGCGCGTCCTCAGCAGCCGCATCGAAGGCCGCTTTATTCCTCGGGAAAACTATCATCTGACGCTAGCGTTTCTCGGGAGTATCGAAGAAACGCAGGTACGAGATGCGATGGCCGTTCTCGATGAAGTCGGGCGGCAGGGAGGCCCGGTGGCGCTCATGCCATCAGGCCTCGGGAAGTTCGGACGCGCCCACGACGCCACCTTCTGGATGGGGTTCGCGCCAACTGACTCGCTCATGAACCTCTGCGTTTTCGTTCGCGACCAGCTTGCCGCGCGCAGCGTTCCGTTTGAAAGCAATGCCTTCAAACCGCACCTGACACTCGCGCGGCGCGCCCACATCCCACAAGGGCCGCTGTCGGACGCTCCGTTTCCCGCTCCTAGCGAAGGGCATACAGTCACGCTCTTCAAAAGCAACCTTGCTCGCACCGGCGCTACCTACAAACCCCTCTACTCCGTTGAGCTATCTGATTAGGTGACTCAATCGCCTCAACCATTTGAGGACCAGTTCCAGTTACGTTTGGTACGCTTGCGCTCGGCGGACACCGACATGGACTGGATGTTGGAAACCAATTCTCGCTACGTTTGATACACTTGGCGTCGTGTCGGTCGAGGTCAACAACGTGTTGGAAACCAATTCTCGTTACGTTTGATACACTTGTTACGCCGACTCCTCCTCAGCCCCCGCGCGTTGGAAACCAATTCTCGTTACGTTTGATACACTTGAGCAAATAGCTCATGTGCTGTTCTTTGCGGCCTTTAGCGGCGTCATCATCCCAGATGGAGGGGCATTTTGTTGGGAGCCGCGCCTTCGGAGGATGTGTGGGATTCGGAGAATTCCGAGCGAAAAACCGCTCGTTTCGTCTCGGTTTCAGCGGAGAATCAACCTGTAAGAGTTTTTTCTTGCAGAGATATTGTTTTTGTCTTGCCGTGATTGATTGGTCTGGTTTTTGGCCGAGAGCCTATCTCGGGCGCTTGCGGGTGATGATGGGTCGCCTGCTAGCTTCCTTTGAGGCGTTCAGCGATCGCTGTGTGTCTTCTAGGCGCTTTTGAGGTAGGTTATGGCGATTTGGGTGCGGTTGGAGAGGTTCTTTTTGGCGAGGATGGCGCTGACGTGGTTGCGGACGGTGCCTTCGGAGAGGAAGAGGCTGCTGGCGATCTCGCGGTTGTCCATGCCTTCTGCCACGAGGCGCACGATGGCCATCTCCCGCTTCGTGAGGTCGGCGAACACCTCCGGCATGGCGTCCCGAGGCGCTTCGGGGCCAGCCGCATCTCCCGCTCCCGATCCTGCCGTCGCGTTCGCTGCGTCAGCGGCCTCGATTGCCTGCAAATAGCGCCCGCGCAGGTCGTCGTAGGCGAAGCGCAGCCCGTCGCGCTCTGATCGAGCGCGCACGTCGCGAATGGCCAGAAGCGATGCCGCCACGCAGAGCACCCCTATCGCAAGGGCGTAGATAAGGGGCGCGTGACCCAGGCCGACGGTCGCAGCAAAGGGGATGACCCACGCAAGGCGCGCCACCCAGCGCTGCTCGTGCAGCGCACCATAGGCGGCAACGGGCAAAAACATGGCACAGGGCGCAAAAAGAATCGTTGCCCCATAGAAGACGCATTGGGCTACGAGGGGGCCGGGCCGTCGCAGGCAATGCTCGAGGCAGACGAGCACGATGGCTCCAAGAAAGGCGGCCACGACAGAGGGGCTGCCGCTCTCGCCGCCGATGTTGCTGCTTGCGAGCAGCAGGGTGCCTATGCCAGCCAGCACGATTTCGTCTATGATTTCTCCCATCCTTTGATTATAGCGTGCGCGTCAGTTTCCTCGCGCGACCACATATCGTCCCTTATCAAGAAACCGCAGTTCAGAGCCACGTATACGCAGGCTATGACAAAAGTCACCCTTGCGAGAGTGGCCCCTTTTGCCACAATAAAGCCACGTCGAGCAGCTGGCGCTTGCATGCTGCTTGCACATTCTGTCTCCTATCAGAAGAAGGAACCAATGGAGCCAATGAAGTCAGCGCGACCAACGCCGTCGTCGACATCCAACATCCCAACAACCCTCACCCCGGTGGTCTCCGTCACCGACCTCGTCAAGCGCTACGACGACCTCGTTGCGCTCGATCATCTCGACCTCGAGATTGCGTCCGGTGAGATATTCGGCCTTTTGGGGCCGAACGGCTCGGGGAAGACGACGGCCATCCACTGCATCCTGCAGCTGCTGACCTACGACAAGGGGACCATCGAGCTGTTCGGATGCCCCATGACTCAGACGAGCTACGACCTCAAGCGAAGAATCGGCATCGTGCCGCAGGCCGTTGCCGTCTTCGACGAGCTGACGGTGCGCGAAAACGTCGACTACTTCTGCGGGCTGTACGTGCGCGACAAAAGCGAGCGCAAACAGCTCGTTGCCGAGGCCATCGACTTCGTGGGGCTCAACGAGTATCTGCGTGCGCGGCCGCGCAAGCTGTCAGGCGGTCTCTTGCGGAGGCTGAACATCGCCTGCGGCATCGCGCATCGGCCCGAGCTCATCTTCTTCGATGAGCCCACCGTCGCCGTTGACCCGCAGAGCCGTGCTGCCATCCTCGACGGCATCAAGCGCATGAACGCAGAAGGCTCCACCATCGTGTACACCAGTCACTATATGGAGGAAGTGGAAGAGCTCTGCACGCGCATCATGATCATGGACAAGGGGCGCACGCTGGCCTGCGGTACCAACGAGCAGCTCAAAGCCCTCGTGGCGGCAGGGGAGAAGATCGTCATCGAGGCCGAGATCCCCGAGGCCGCGCTCATGCGCATCCGGGCGCTGCCCCACGCCCTTGTCGTTGTCTACGAAAACGGCAAGCTCGAGGTGACGTGCGAGAACGGCGAGCACAACGTGGCTGACGTTCTCGAGGAGCTGTCGAAGGCGCGCATTCGCCCGGGTCGCATCTGGGCAGAGCCGCCGACGCTCAATGACGTGTTCCTCGAAATCACCGGCCGCGAGCTGCGTGACTAGGGGACGCTCATGCTGAATACCTATCGCTACACCCTGATTGCATTCATTCGCATGCCCGGCATCATGATCTGGGCCCTCTGCTTTCCGCTCATCCTGGCGACGATATTCGTGGCAATGTTCACTCCGATAGAGGACATGGCCGCCGTCAACGAGGTGGGCATGGTGGTGGTCGAGCCGGACGATTCGCCCGACGGCCAAGCGTTCTCTCAGTTCATCGACGGCTTGTCCGCATCCGATAGTCCCTATCGGGTCGTCTATGCGAACACCGCCGCCGATGCCGAGCGCCTGGTTCGGCAGAGCGTCGACGATGACGGCTCGCTCTTCGGCTTTGTCGAGCTGAAAGACGGCGTGCCGCACGTCTCGGTGGCGGGCGCGACGTCATCCGACGGCATCGAGGAGCTGATGGCGTCCATGATCGTGCTCGCCATGGACCAATACGTCGCCAACGCGTCCCTGATCAAGGGCCTGATGGCGGAAAACCCATCGGTGCTTTCTGACCCGCAGGTCGTCGCATCGATATTCGAGCCCATCCAGGCAACGGCGCAGGTGCAGCTGACACAAAGCCAGCCGAAAGAAACGGTGCGCTTCTATTTCGCGTTGCTCGGCATGGCGGCCCTGTTCGGCGGGTCGGTGGGGCTGGCGGCATGCCAGCGCCTGAGGCCCAATTCGTCTGCGGTGGGGGCACGCCGGTCGGTGGGTGCCACCAACCACGGCGTCGTGGTGGCGGCCACGGTGCTTGCCAGCTGGACCATCTGCTTTGCCTGCCTGCTCGTTGCCTTTTGCTACCTGCGCTTTGTGGCTGGCGTAGACTTTGGCGGCCGCGACGTTCTCTGCGTTGGCACCATCGCCGCATCTTCCCTCACGGCAACGGCGCTTGGGTGTGCCGTCTCGGCCATCCCCAAGCTGCGAGGCGACGCGAAAAGCGGCATCCTGACGGGCATCGTGTGCTTCGCGTCGCTGTTCGCAGGGCTCTACGGGCAGCCGACGATGCAGTTCGCCGACGACCTTGCAGCCCAGTTTCCTCTGCTGAGCCTCGTGAATCCCGCATCCCAGATAGCCCAGAGCTTCTACTCCATCATGTATTACGACAGCCTTGCGCCGTATGCGTTTCATCTAGCTGTGCTGCTCGGCATGGCTGTCGTGCTCTTCTTGTTGTCCGTCCGCTCGCTCAGGAGGCAGCGCTATGCAAGTCTGTAAGTGTGCGCTTGAGATCATTCGAGGCAACGTTGTGTTTCTGCTCGTCTACATCGTGGGACTGAGCTTCATGGGGGTATTCATGGCGCAGGGCTTCGATTTCGGCTCCCAGTCCGACGAGTTTGCGATGGAGCCGGTGGATTTCGCCGTTATCGATCGCGACGGAAGCGACCTGTCGGCAGGCGTTGCGGAATTCCTCGAAGGCTATGGCGAGCGCGCCGTCGTGGAAGACGAGTCGCTGGCCATGCAGGACGCCGTGGCGAAGGGGACGACCGAATACCTGCTGGTCATTCCCGAGGGATTTGGCGAAGCGTTCGTCCGGGCGGCCCGGACAGGCGAAGAGAGTCCGAAGATGGACGCGGTCTACAGCTTCTACTCCATGCAAGGCGCGTTCGTGGACCAGTACGTGAACGAGTTCTTGGGTCTTGCGCGGTCGCTGATCGTAGCCGAGGGGGACGCCTCGCAGGCAGACATCGTGCGTGACGCCCTCGCCTTGGCGCAGGAGAAGTCGCAGGTTGCCATCATCCCGTCCGAGGGCAGTCTGTCCCAGGCCGATTCCTTCGTCTTCTACCTACAGTGGAGCACCTACACCCTGTTCGCGGGCATCGTGGTCTGTATCGGCGCCCTGATCGCCGCCATGGGGCGCAGGGAGATGCGCTGGCGCAACCTGGCCTCTCCGGTGTCCTATGCCTCGTACCATGCCCAGCTTGCCTTGGCGTGCGGGCTTCTGATGATGGCGGCGTGGGCGTGGACGTTTTGCTTGGGGATGGTGGCGTTTCCGGCAGCCATGGCCGAGATTAGTGCTGGCGGCCTGGCGCTGTGCGCGGTCTGCATGCTGGCGTTTTGCCTGAGCCCCCTGGCTGTGGGACTGCTGTTGGGCCAGCTGGGCGCGAACGTCATGGTCTGCAATGCGGTCGGAAACATCGTTGGCATGGTGGTGTCGTTTCTCGGCGGCGCGTGGGTGCCGCTTAATTTGCTGAGCCCTGAGATGACGAGCCTTTCCCATTGGCTGCCGGGCTACTGGTACACGAGCGCATGCCGCCTGTCCGCGCATCTGGAGACGGTCGACCTCGCTACGGTG
>CAJUFC010000195.1 GCA_910585565.1 uncultured Eggerthellaceae bacterium
AGAACGCGCCGTCGGAGATGCGCTCCATGGTGCCGAAGGCGACGACCGTCTTCAGGCCGCGCGCGTCTGCGAAGGCGCCCTCAGCAATTGACCGGCACTCGACCGGGATGCGGGCCGACACGAGGGCGGGCGGCGCCCAGACGAGCTCCTTGCACTCGACGGTCTCAATGGAACCGTCTTCGTTCTGGAGCGTGACGCTCGTCGGGCGGAAGAGCATGCCGCCCGAGGTCGAGTATGCCGCGCGCACGGATGCGGCGCCGGAAGCGACAGGCAGCGTGGAGGACGCGCTCGCGACCTCGACGGAGAGCAGCGCCGGGAACGCGGATGCAAGGCTAGCAGTGTCGATGTCCTTGACCGACTGCGGGAGCGAGAGGACGACCACCTCGTCGGTAGCCTGCCCCTCGGCGATGTCGACGGCGACGATGGGGGCCTCCTTGCCGTCGAGCATGACGGTGCCCGGCACCGAGAGCACGCCCTCAGGGGCAGCCCCGTCGAACCCGACGAGCGCCAGGCCTCCGTCAGCGACCGTATACACGAGGCCGCCAGCCGCGAGCATGCCGTCCTCGCGCGTCTCGGCGGCGGGCACCTGCGGCGCGGCGGCAGCGTCAGCCGTCTCGCTCGCGGCGCCGTTTGTGCCCTCGAGTGCCACATCGCCGCCGGACGTGGCCGGCCGCTCGACGGGCTCGCCGGCGAACGCCGACGACAGGCCCGCAGCGGGCAGCATCGTGACGGCCAGCAGCATCGCCAGCACGACGGAGACGAAACGGGTCGCAAGCGCCCAACCGCCCTTCGGACGGCGGGCGGGCTGAAGCTCCGCCCCTACGCCTTGCGGAACCAGCAATGATGTCCCGCTCGAGAATTCAGGATGAGGATATCCCATGGCAATTCCCTTCCCTTCTGCGACCACCCTAGCGAAAGCCTCCGCGGGAAGGTAGAATGGTGCACGCGGAGGACCCTCGCTATGAGGGGCCGACGTCCAAGGCGCGTGACCCTCATGCCGGCAAAGCTATCAGGGTTGCGTGCCTTCTTTTATGTGCGCTCGTTCACGCGGGCGCCTTTATATATGCATGGGATGCGCCAGAAAAAGGTTGGCGCATCCCACAACGGGGATGCGCCATTAACTGCAAAAGCGCCGTCCTCGTTGTCTTCGGACAAAGCCAACTCTAATGCACACATTACGGTACAAATGGATAGGCGCTTGTTGCCAAGCGTTGCCGTAATGTGCTCTCTATTCAGTTGGCTTTGTCCAACACCGTATACTACCCGATTCCTCTACCCCCGACAACGCACCCACCCAACCCCACGGAATCTCCACCGCACCGCTTTCGCATCGTTTACAAAAAATGCTCAACAATGCAAAAACATGAGGCGACAGGCGGCGAGATCATGAGCGAGAGCAAGAATCCCTTTACGCCTACATTTAGGGATGGATCGCCGAGACTCGCACCCATCCCCCTTCATAGCTCCTTTTGGTCTAGTTCTTTTCTGAGGCTTTTCTTAAACTGTCTCCATGAGCCGAAGAACTTCTCATCTGTTGCTGTCGAAGTACGAGTTTCGTATTTGAGCGCAGTTAACTCTATCGTACAGATATAGTCGGCAATCTGCGCGAGTCTATAGTTCGCAGGACTTGTTTCCCTGTAGATAACCGCATCTGTTGCCAGGGCATAATCCAAGGCCTTGTGCACTGCATCAGCAATAGACCTCTGTCCGTCATCGTAGTAGACCTTGACCCTCTCATACCCCTGAAAGAATTCCAGATGCTCGAAGACGAAATCGACGATGCGCTTGCGCATGGCGGCTCCCAGATCGCCGACGGTTGCGTATTCACTCGTCTTGAGTTTTATGCAGTGGTAGCGGATAGGGGTATGCCGAAAGAAAACCCTAAATGACGACAACAGCCTTTTGCGCGTGGCAAGGTCAAGATTCTCATAAGGCCCATGCCCGTTAAGCAGAGGCGAGGCATGAAAGGGGATATCGGGCAACCCTTTTGCGCGAAGCGCAAGTTCGTAGTGAGCAATATCGTTGGTAATGTCATCTTGTTGGTCGTGAAGAACAAGCGTAAGGAGATAGAATCTGTCCTTCATTCCATCGCTGCCAGACTCATCCAAGAATATGCTCGCCTCGCGCAATACCCCTCCAAGATAACAAGAAGCCGGGGAAAACGCCCCCGGCACTTGGAAGAAACTCCTATTCGGAATCTCTGATTCATAGTATACAGCCGCGATTCCGTCAAATCTAGAAGAGGCATCCATATGTAAGAAAACGTCCACACCTCTAAAAACGCGGAGACCGGGTCCCGTCATAACACGGGCTGACCGGTCTCCACTTCCGTTCCCCCGCAGGGGCGGCTTTCATATGATGGTATCACAGAAAGGCAACCCCCCGAAAAGCGCACCATGTCGATATCCACAAGAGCACCTACCCGACTCCTCTACCCCCGACAACGCATCCACCCAACCCCACGGAATCTTCACCGCACCACGTTCAGCATCGTTTGCAAAAACCGCCTAAAATTGCAAAAATCGCCTAAAAATGCAAAAGCCGATGATCGGTGACTCTCATATATAAGCTGTCGCATATAAGTTGTCGCCCCTCCCCCGCCGTCGAGGGTGCTTTTGCGCTCTAGTGTGGTGGAGTTTTATGTATTTCTTGGAGTTGTGGCGCGAGACGCCGCGGAGCCTTGGCAGCGATCGTTTCCGGTCTGTATACTGGCCGGGAAAACCCACCCGCAACCACATACGCCACGCAGGAGAACGAATTGAGCAACAGCTCCGTACTCAAGAAGCACACCAAGAAATTCAGCAAGCAAGCACCCCAGCGCAAGACCTTTTCCAGAGCGAGCGGCCACATGAGCGGCTCCGCATATGGGGCGCGTGCCGCCAGTGGATACATGACGCGCAACGCGATCGGCATGCCGGTCGCGCACCTCGGCAGTGCGCCTGCAAGCGCCAAGCCCGCCACGGTGCACACCCCCAAGGCAGCGCCGCGCACCGCCCCCCGCGAGAGCCTGGGTGCTCGCGCCATCGCGCACCTCAAGCGCTTTGCGCTGGACAAGGCAGACGAGACCGCGTTCTTCGAGCCGAAGACATGGGCGTTTTGGCGCGGCATCATCATGTACCTGTTCGTCTTCAGCGTGGTGGGGCATTGGCTGGAAATCCCCTACTGCCTATCGATGCACGCGCTGTTCGGCATCGTGGACGACGGCTATGCCATCTGGTCTGACCCGCTATACGTTCCGTACTGGGTCTACGGCATCGGCGCTGCCATCGTCACGCTCATGCTGATGCCGCTCAAGATACACATCATCGGCAAGCGCAAGACCATGTGGGGCGCCGCGCTCGAGTTCTTCGCCATCTGCGTCGTGATGTGCGCGGTCATGGAATGCGTCATGGGCTGGATCATCAACCAGCCAGACGAGTTCGGCCAGTACCCCTACTGGGACAACTCGGTGCTGCCGCTCAACATCTTCGACCAGGCATGGCTCGTGAACGACTTCTTCTTGGGACTGGTGGCCCTCGGCTACGTGTGGTTCGCCTTCCCGTTTTGCCAAAAGGCGATGCGCCTCATCGGCGAGCGCGCCGCCAACCGCGTGTTCGTCTCGGTGCTCGTGCTGTTCGGCTTCATCTGCCTGTCGTTCTACGGCCCCGACGTGGCCGCGCTGATCATGCAGGCATAAGCAGGGCCGCTCCGCATCCGCAGCATCTGGCGGGCACACGCAGCGGTTGCCCGCAGCACCTGCCAAGCGCCAAGCGCCCGCTACCTGCTCAGCACCCGCCAAGCGCCCGCAAGCCCTTACGCAGGCCAGCTTTCGCCCGTGGCGTAGTCGATGCGAACGCCGGGCTGCACGTTATAGACGAACACGTTGAAGTTGATGCCACGCCCGTTGTCCTCCACCGAGCGCGCCTCCATCTGCACGCCGCGCGCGACCAGCTCGTCGTCGGCAAAGACCGGCGTCACGCGATAGAGCACGTGGTTTTTCGTCTTCCTGACGTAGCTCAGGATCTCGTTCTCGTAGTTCACCATGACGTCTTGGTTGAAATGCCGCGTCCCCGTGATGAGGTTGAGCTCGTTGTCGTCTTCGCCCGCCAGCGCGTGAGCGATAAGGTGGCTGCGGTTGTACAGCTTGCCGTCCTCCGGGATGAAGTCGTAGGTCCGCTGGCGCCAGCCCGACGGGTGGATGCCGCTGATGTTGCCGCGCCCTTCGGTAGGCATGGTCTCTTTGCCGACGCAGGCAAAGGCAGCGCCGCACCTCCCCAGCGCATCCAGCGGGGAATAGAGCTCGAATGCGCCGCGAGCCAGCTCGTCTGCGGTGAACGACGGTTCGTTGTCGTTGATGACCAGAACGTCGGTGCCCGCATAGGCCGGCACGTCATCGGCAGAAACGGCGCTCTCGCCCAGGGAAACGGATGCACCCTCCGCAGCGGCGTGCTGCCCGCGCGCATCCTCGGACGCCCCTGCCCCAGGCGCCGCACCCGTCTCCACCGACCCTGTCACGCCCGTGCAGCCCACCATCATGGCAAGCGCCGTCGCAACGAGCGACATCGCCAGCGCCTGCACCCGCCCCAAAAGGCGCGCCGTTCGCTCCGGCTGTCTCGACATGGCCTCCCCCTCGGTCTCGTCGCGTCCCTCATGCTGGCACGCCGCCTCATTGCTGGCACGCCGCCTCATGCCGGCGCCGCCTTGTGCTGGCATGCCGCAGCTGCCCGCCAACACGCCGCAGCTGCCCGCCGCCCACCGCACCATCCACATGCCAACGCGCCGCGGCTGCTCGCCACCGGCGCGCCACACCATGACGCCTATTCTATAATGACAGCGAAGAAGCGTGCGGGCACCCGAGACGAGCGGGAGCCGCACCCGCATCCGATGGAGGCGAATGTGCGATCGGCCAGTGACTTTCTCCCCATCTCGCGCGACGACATGATTGAGCGCGGATGGGATCGCGTGGATTTCGTATACGTGTCCGGAGACGCCTATGTCGACCACCCGTCCTTCGGCATGGCCATCATCACGCGCCTCTTGACGGCCAAGGGCTTCCGCGTCGGCGTCATCGCCCAGCCCGACTGGAAAGACGACGCCAGCATCGCTGTGTTCGGCGAGCCGCGGCTGGCCTTTCTCGTGTCCGCAGGCAACATGGACTCGATGGTCAACCACTACACCGTCGCCAAGAAGCGCCGGCGTCACGACGCCTATTCGCCCGGCGGCGCCACGGGCAAGCGGCCCAACCACGCCGCCGTCGTCTACTCCAACCTCATCCGGCGCACGTTCAAAGACGCGCCCATCATCTTGGGCGGCATCGAGGCCAGCCTGCGCCGGCTGGCCCACTACGACTACTGGTCGGATGGCATGAAGCGCTCCATCCTGCTCGATGCCGGGGCCGACCTCTTGTCGTACGGCATGGGCGAGCACTCCATCGTGGAAATCGCCGAAGCGCTCGACAGCGGGCTGTCGGTGACAGACCTCACGTTCATCGACGGCACCGTCTACCGCACGCGCTCGCTCGAGCACGTCTACGACGCCGTCATGCTGCCCTCGTGGCAGGAGGTGAGCGCTGATCCCCATGCCTATGCGCGCTCCTTCGGCACGCAGTACGCCGCCTCCGACCCCATCGTGGGCAAGCGCCTGGTCGAGCCCTACGGCGAGCACGAGTTCGTCGTGCAGAACCCGCCTGCCGCCCCGCTTTCCACCGAGGAGCTGGACGCAGTCGCGCGCCTGCCGTACGCGCGAGCATGGCACCCGGCCTACGACGCAGCCGGTGGCGTGCCCGCGCTTGCCGAGGTGAAGTTCAGCCTGACCTCCAGCCGCGGGTGCTTCGGCGAATGCTCGTTCTGCGCGCTCACGTTCCACCAAGGCCGCATCGTGCAGGCGCGCAGCCACGCCTCGCTTACCGAAGAAGCCACCGCCATGACAAAGGACCCCGACTTCAAGGGCTATATCCACGACGTCGGCGGCCCGACCGCCAACTTCCGCACGCCTGCCTGCAAAAAGCAGCTCACGCATGGCGCATGCCCGCACAAGCGCTGCCTTGCCCCCAAGACATGCAGCCAGCTGGTCGCCGACCACGCAGACTACCTCGAGCTCTTGCGCGCTCTGAGGGCCATCCCCGGCGTCAAGAAGGTGTTCGTGCGCTCGGGCATCCGGTTCGACTACGTGCTCAAGGACCGCGCGCACGGGGACGAGTTTTTACGCGAGCTGGTCGAGCATCACGTGAGCGGGCAGCTGCGCGTGGCACCCGAACACGTGTCAGACCGCGTGCTCGCGGTCATGGGCAAGCCCCCGCGCGCCGTCTACGACCGCTTCGTCGAGAAGTTCCAGGCGGCCACGGCGCAGGCCGGCAAAGAGCAGTACGTCGTGCCCTACCTCATGTCCTCGCACCCCGGAAGCGGCCTGGCCGAAGCCGTCGAGCTGGCCGAGTACTGCCGGGATTTGGGCTACAACCCCGAACAGGTGCAGGACTTCTACCCCACGCCCTCCACCGTGTCGACGGTGATCTATGCGACCGGCATCGACCCGCGCACCATGCGCCCCGTGCCCGTCACGCGCTCGCCGCACGACAAGGCGCTGCAGCGCGCGCTCATCCAGTACCGCAACCCCAAGAACCGCGACCTCGTCGAAGAGGCTCTGCGCAAGGCGCATCGAACCGACCTCATCGGCTTTGGCCCGGAATGCCTCGTCCGTCCAAAGAAGCGCCCCCGCAATCGGTGAGCCATTGCAATAGAATTGAAGGCATCGGACACGAGGCTAGGAGGACGCAGTGGACACGACAGAAAAGCGCTACCTCGAACTTCTCTCCCGCATGTTCCCCGACATCCCGAGCGCTGCCGCCGAGATCATCAACCTCACCGCGATCATGAGCCTGCCCAAGGGCACCGAGTTTTTCGCCTCTGACGTCCACGGCGAATACGAGGCCTTCTCGCACATCCTGCGCAACGCCTCCGGCACGATACGCATGAAGATCGACGACGTGTTCGGGGATGCGCTCACCGCCGAGCAGAAGCAGTCGCTGGCGACGCTGGTGTATTACCCGGCCGAGAAGATGAAGCTCGACCTGGACGCAGCGCCTGACGCCCGCGCTTGGTTCTCAGACAACCTCATCCGCCTCATCCTGCTCGCGCGCAAGTCCTCGCAAAAGCACACGCGCTCGCGCGTGCGCAAGGCGCTGCCGCACGAGTTCGCCTACGTCATGGAAGAGCTCATGACGGAAAACGGCGACCGCGAGGATGACGACGCGTACTACAACACCATCATCGAGGCGGTCATCGCCACGGGCCAGGCGCCAGCGCTCATCGAGGCGTTCTGCCAGCTCATCCAGCGCCTCGCCATCGATCATCTGCACATCCTCGGCGACATCTACGACCGCGGGCCGCACCCCGACACCATCATGGACACGCTCATGGAGCATCACTCTCTCGACATCCAGTGGGGCAACCACGACGTCGTGTGGATGGGCGCCTCCCTCGGCCAGTGGGGATGCATCGCGCATGTCGTGCGCAACTGCGCCCGCTACGGTAACATGTCCATCCTCGAGGATGCCTACGGCATCAACATCCTGCCGCTAGCCTCCTTCGCCATGGAAGCCTACGGGGACGACCCCTGCGTGGCATTCGGGCTGAAGGGCAACCCGGATCTGCCCGAGCGCCAACATGAGGTGGCAGTCAAGATCCAGAAGGCCATGGCCGTGATCCAGTTCAAGGTGGAGGGCCAGTTGATCGCGGAGCATCCCGAATTCGAGCTGGACGACCGACGACTGCTGCACCGGATAGACTACGAACGTGGCACCGTTGATGTGAACGGCACCGTATACGAGCTGACCGACACCGTATTCCCCACCATAGACCCATTGGACCCCTAC
>CAJUFC010000196.1 GCA_910585565.1 uncultured Eggerthellaceae bacterium
CGCCGTGACCGCACCGTCCTCGATCGTGGCGACGGTGAAATACGGCGCATGGCCGAAATGGCCCGAGCGCATGGACGCAAGCCCGTCAGGGCTCTCAGACGGAATGGCAAGCTTCATCATTGACCTCCTAGAATTTCCCTTTCGAGCAATTCTAGGCCAATTCGGCCTCCTTGTGGGCGGGATATCAGCTTGCGTGCGGCGCCAGCGACACCGTGCCGCTCATCATCTCCACCGATATGTCGCACGCCTTGTCGCCGGATTCGTACACGCCGTCGTGCTGGGTGGCCGCAAACGCGCAGTCGAACGTCCCGGACGCCTTCTCCACCGTGGCCGTGAACCCGGCGTCAGGCGGCAGCTCGACGCGCACGTTGCCCGATGCGATGTCGATGCCCAGCGTACGCGGGGCCGCCTCGACCAGCGCGAGCGACACCGTGCCGCTCGCCGCGCTCACCTCCACGTCGTCGGAGACGTCTCCTGCCACTGATACCTCCCCGCTCGCCAGCTCGATGGCGAGCTCCTGGGCGCTTACGCCGCTCGCCTGCAGCCTTCCTGAGGCCAGTTCCACCGACAGCCTGTCGGGCGTCGTGCCCTCGAGCGCATAGCCTCCCGAAGCGCCGCTCAGGACGAGCTCGCCCAGCTTCTCGGAAACGCTTTCGGGAATGACCAGCTCAAGGTGCTTGGAGCCCATCTGCACGCAGCCAAGCCCGAACAGCGTAACGGGGCCCGTCTGCCAATAGTCGATGCTCAGCCAGCTGCCGTCGGTGGCATAGTGCAGGTAGCGGTCCTTGCCCACGTTGCCGCGGACGCGCTCGATGATGCGCACCATGCCGTCGGTCTCCGCGTCGGGCACGACCCGCACGCGTGCTGTGCCTGCAGCCCAATCGATGGAGATGTTGCTGAACGTATCGGGCGGCACCGTCTCGTTGAGGACCTCGACGTAGCTGCCATCGCGCGCCGGGGCATCTGGCGCGTCCGGAGCATCTGGGAAGGGCGACGCGCCAACGAAGGCAGAGCACCCCACGATGCTCTGTCCCAGAAGGCCGGCGCACAGGATGACGCACAAAGCACCGATGAGAGCGAGCTTCACATAGGTTTTCTTGGTAAGCCTGGCCATGATGAGGCCCCCTTCCGCTATCGCTCGTCCCCAAAGCCTGCCTGGGATGCCTCATAGTTGGGGTCATGCCCCACCACGGCGGCAGCCCAATAGTAGAACGGGATGGTGAAGAAGATGATCCACCCCGGATGCCACAGCCCGAAAACGAAGCCCAAGATGAGATAGATCCCCGCCACGAGGACCGGATACGGGAACAAAAGCATCGGATTGCGGCGCCGGCGGGGCGGCTGCTGCGGCATTGGCGCGCTGGCAGCAGCATAGGGCTGCGGCGACCCGTACGGGTCTGGGTCGCCATAGGGGTCAAAGCCGGCATACGGGTCGATGGGCGTTCCCGTTGGGGGTGGATACGCAGACGTCCCTGCATCGGCAGCCGCATCTGCCTCAAAGCCACTCGCGCCTACGCTCACCTGAGCGCTGTCTGGAACGTTGGAGCCGCTAGGACCATCGGGGGCGTCAGCACCCTCAGGGCTTTTCGGCTGCTCGATCGGCTCGTCCCCATCGCCCGTAGGTGCCGTCGCTTCTGCGCCGTCGCCAGAGGAGGTGCCGCGACACACCATCTCGTCGATCGTCATCCCATACACGTCAGCAAGCGCAATCAGGTTGCCCATGTCAGGCTGCGACTCGCCGCGCTCCCATTTGGATATCGCCTGGCGCGACAGCCCCAGCCGCTCGGCCAGCTCCTCTTGGCTGAGCCCTTGCTCGCGCCGAATCTCGGCCAGCCGACTCGCTATCTCTTGGTTGCTCTCGGGCCTCATGGGCAGCCCCTCTCGCTTCGTCTCGTTCCGTCAAACTCAGAACAGAATAAAAGAGAACGCGAGCTTGTGCTAGCAACTTCTGTTGCCAATTCTGTCGCCACGACAGCCGCAACCAGCAGTTGCATCCCCAGCGTATCGGGCCTGTGCGAAACGCTCATGCCGCCACAGCAGCCAAAGCCCTCCCATCGATCAGAGACGCTTTACGTCATACGGTCGCTGACGTAACGCAAGTTTTCGCATCTTTCGCAAACTTTTGCAATTTTCGCAAGCATGACTTGCATTTCAAACGATCGAAACCCCACCGAACAAGCTTTGCATGCACTTTAAACACAGGTTAAACATAGGCCTTACACTGGTGCTTTTCATGAAAAAGGGGTTCCCTGAAGCATGCTAGAATGCACCCACGCTCAACGGAGCGAGAGTCCGTTTGCCGGTGTTCACGTCAGCGCGAACCGCAACTGCCGCATTGCTTCGAACTAGAGTGGCGTTGAAATGGAGGGTGCAACCCGGTGGAGCTGTACGAGAGATATAGAGACTGCGCAGACACGCTCGACGAGGGATGGCTGCGGCGCAGCTATGATATGCTGCCGACCTCGCTACGCAGCGACATGACGTTCGAAGACTTCAAAACGGCACAGATTCTCGCTGAAATGCGCACCCGCGATCCGCTATGGCTAAACAGGGGTATTGAGCCGGAGGTCGAGTTCGCCTCGAAAGATCTGCGTAAAGACAAGGTCGAAAACCATATGGACGAGATCCGAACCGCAAGGAGGCTGAAGGCTCATGGGGTGCGCATCCGCTTCGTAACCGACGAAGAGGTGTACTTCGACGAAGAGAAGGGCCAGCAGCAAACAAGAGGGCTGCCGGATCTGGCCGACGGAATCGAGCTGAAATGCCTCGACGGCGCGTCTTCCTACAACACGATCAACGGGCACATCAAGAACGCGAGCAGCAAGGACGGCACGAAGGTGCTGGTGTTCGATAACTCCCAGAATGCAGTCATGAGCGACGAAGAACTCATGGGGCATATCGAGCGCAGTCAGCGGTTCAGGAGGGGGAAGATATACATCATCGGCCA
>CAJUFC010000197.1 GCA_910585565.1 uncultured Eggerthellaceae bacterium
CCCGCACGGTAATCTCTTGCTCCTTGACCGCCACGCGCGAATGCGGCGGCACCGAGAACGTGACGAAGGTCGAGCCAGCAACGACCGAGCCTTCTCCGATGACCGTCTCGCCGCCAAGCACCGAGGCATTCGAATAGACCGTGACGTTGTCCTCGATAGTGGGATGGCGCTTGACCCCAGACAGCCGCTGGCCGCCGCGCGTCGAAAGCGCACCGAGCGTGACGCCCTGATAGAGCTTGACATGGTCGCCTATCTTGGTGGTCTCGCCGATGACGACGCCTGTGCCGTGATCGATGCAGAAATACTCGCCGATCTCGGCACCCGCACCGATGTCGATGCCGGTGCCCGAATGAGCCAACTCGGTCATGATGCGCGGGATGATGGGCACCTCGAGCTTGTAGAGCACGTGCGCGAGACGATAGACATAGATCGCGTACAGCCCCGGGTACGAGAAGATGATGTCCTCTTTCGACTGCGCAGCCGGGTCGCCGTCATAGATGGCCTGGACGTCGGTCAGCAGCACGCGCTGCACCTCGGGCAGCTGATCGAAGAACTCCGTGCACACCTGAGCGGTGCGCGCTGCGATATGCGCAGGGACGCACTCGTTGCAGCGCATCGTGTCGTCCGCCTTTGCGCATTTGGCATCGTCGACGTAGGAGAACGCCAAGATGATCTGCTGCCGCAGCTCGCGCTCGATCTGTATGAGAATCTCGCCGATGAAATACTTCGGGCTGGTCTTGGGAGAGAGCATCTCCGCCCCAAAATAGCCAGGAAATATGACGCGACGCAGGCCCTTGAGGACGTCCTTGATGGCAGTCCGGCTGGGAAAGCGCAGCCCCGGCTTGGTGAAGAAGATCTCGTCAGCCTCGTAGTTGCGCTCGATCTCCTCGACGATGCGCTCTAGATTGTCCCCGAACATCATTCCCCCTCGCCCGCGACCGGCTCGTCCCCGTCGCGCGTTTCGCCTGCCATCGTCTCGAGTGCCTTGAACTTCTCTTTCATTGTAGCGTTTCCACGTGTCAACTTCTTAACCGTCAGCGCCTCTGCCTTGTCGTTGGCGTACCGCAGCTGCCGCTCCGAGCCGAGCAGATGCTCTTTTATCTTGTTGAGATGGTCGATCGACTTGTCGATCTCGTCGATGGCCTTCTGGAAGCGATCGGATGCCGCACGATAGTTCTTGCCGAACTTGTCCTTGAAGTCGGCAAGCGCGTTCTCGAAGTTGGTCACGTCGATGTTCTGCTGCCGCACCAGCTCTAGCTCGCGTCGGTATTCAGAAGCGTTGCGGGCAGCATTGCGCAAAAGCGTAATCATGGGAATGAAGAACTGCGGACGGATGACGTACATCTTGTCATACTCGTAGGACACATCCACGATCCCCTGGTTGTACAGCTCGCTCTCCTGCTCGAGCAGGCTCACGAGGACCGCATACTCGCAGCCCTTCTTGCGTCGGTCCGCATCCAGCTTCTTGAAGTGGTCGGCGTTCTTCTTGCGATGCGTCGAGCCGTCTGACTCGTTCTTCATTTCGAACATGATAGAGACGAGCTCGGTGCCATCCTCGGTCAGCTCGCGATAGATGTAGTCGCCTTTGGTGCCCTCCACCGCATCATTGTCCTTGCCGAACTCGGCACGCTGGAACGCCGTTGCGCGCAGCTGGTTGAATGCCACCTCGCAGTGCTGCTCGAGGCTCTCTCCCAAGAGCTTGACGGTGAGCTTCGAGCGCATCTCGTTGATGTTGCGAATCTCTGCCTCGCGCATGCGGATGATCTCGTCTTTGGCTGCCAGCTGCCCCTCCAAAAGCGATCGGGACTCGACGAGATGGGCTTTGTGCTCCGCTTCGGCCTGCCGGGCAAGCCCCCGCTCATGGTCGAGCCTGCGCTCCAACTCATGTATCTGCTCTCGGTCGGCGCTTTGGGACTTGAGCACCGCTGCCTCCTTTTCGCTCTCGGCGCTGTCACGGATGGCCTTCATCTCCAGGCGCAGCCGCTCCTCGAGCGCCTGCATCGCGCGAGCAGCCTCCTCTTCGTGCGCTCGCGCCTCTGCGGCGGCCTTCTCCTTGAGCGTGCGTGCCTCCAAGGCAGCCTTCTCCTGCACCGCATCAAGGCGCGCCTGCAGCTCCGCTATCGTCTTGTCGCGCTCGACGAACGACAGCTCGCGCTCAGCCTCCATGAGCGAGGCCTTCTCGGCTATGGCTGTCTCGAACTCCGCGTCACGCACCTGCTTTGCGATATCAGTCCAGTCTGACTCGTCCACCTGGAAGAAGGTGCCGCATTTGGGACAACGTATCTCGTTCATGCCTACTCCCCCAGCCAGGCGAGCAGCCCAACGCACCCATCGGTCACGTCCTCGTAGGTGGCGTCGAAGTCGCCCGTGTACCACGGGTCGGCCACATCTCGGTCGACGCCAGCGAACTCTAGCATCTTGTGCACCTTGCCGTCCGGGTCTCCGCCGAGGATGCGCCGCATGTTTTTGACATTGGCAGAATCCATGCCGACGAACACGTCAAACGCATCATAGTCAGCTGCCGTCAGCTGCCGGGCGACCTTGCGGCCATCCACGGCGATGCCGACAGAGGCGAGCTTGTCGACCGTCCCATAATGGGGGCTGTTGCCGATCTCCTCGGTGCTGGTCGCCGCCGACTCGATATGGAACTCATCGGCAATGCCGCGCTTTCTCACCATGTCCTTCAGCACGAACTCCGCCATGGGCGAGCGGCAGATATTCCCGTGACACACGAACATGACCTTGTGCATATGATCATCCTCCTTGGATGTTAGACGAGGTATGCTTGGCGCGCTTCCGCGATGAGAGCGATCTCATCCCCGTACTCAGAGACGCGCTCATGGGGTGTCTCGAGGAAGAAGGGCAGCGCACGCAACGCCGGATGGGCTGTCACGGCAGCCAAGGCAGCAGCGCCGATCTCGCCCTCACCGATGGCTGCATGGCGGTCCTTTCTGGCACCCAGCGGGTTCTTCGAATCGTTCAGATGGATGGCACGCAAGCGCTCGAGCCCAATCGTGCGGTCGAACTCCTCCAGCACGTCATCGAGCGACGTTGCGATATCGTAGCCGCCATCCCACACATGGCAGGTATCGAGGCACACGCCCACCTTGTCCTTGAGCTCGATGCGCTCGATGATGGCAGCCAGCTCCTCGAAGCGGCCGCCCACCTCCGAGCCTTTGCCGGCCATCGTCTCTAAAAGCAGCGTCGTCGTGTGTTCTGGCGCAAGCACGACGTTGATGGCATCGGCTATCTTCTCTATCCCGACGTCCACCCCCTGCCCGACATGAGACCCCGGATGCATGTTATAGAGCTGGCCGGGCGTGCTCTCCATGCGCGCGAGGTCGTCAGCGAGCGTGTCGATGGCAAACGCGCGCGTCTCGTCCTTGGCAGCAGCCGGATTGAGCGTATAAGGCGCATGAGCGAGAATCGTCTCTATGCCTGCCGTCTCGGCTAGTTCATAAAAGCCCTCGATATCAGAGGGATCAATCGGCTTCGCGCTGCCGCCACGCGGGTTGCGCGTAAAGAACTGAAACGTGTTCGCCCCGATTGATGCCGCCTCGCGTGCCATGTTGGCATAGCCTTTGGCGCACGACAAATGGCACCCCATAGTAAACTTATCCACTAGTCGACCTTCTTGTTGTTCTTCATCTGATGCCTGCTCTTGAAGGTGACCACTATAACGTAAACGCCAAGGACAAACGCGCCGAGATACCCAAGAACGCCTAAAACGGGCACCTCCAGCAGCTTGGGCTGCATGTTCGTGGTACAGAGGATGGACGATCCCAAAAACAGCCCGACTGATATGAGCGCGAGCGACAGCCTGCCGATCGACGCATAGATGGTGCCCAGCGCCTCGGGCGCCACCGTCACGTTGCCCTTCATCTCCAGGTCGCCTCGATTGAGCATGGTAAGCGAATTCGAAATCTGATTGGGCAACTTGACCGCCGCCTCGGCCGACTTGAGCGACGCGTTGATCAGCTCGGTCGCGCGCATCTCAAGATGATGAGGCGACAACGACTGGGCCATGACGTGCTCGCTGACAACGTTGAGTACGTTCATTTGCGGGGCGATGTCATCCAGCACGCCTTCGATGGTAATGATACCGCGCACGAGCATCGTGACCGATGGCATCATGATGAGGCTTTGGCTACGCATCACCTCGACCATCTCTCCGAACACCGTCCCCATGTCGATGTCGGCCAACTCGGAGGAGCCATACTTGTCGAGCAGGTGAGACAAGTCGGCCAGCAGCTTACCGTAGTCAACCTCCCCGTGCTGCTTCGATATGCCGATGACGGCCTCCATCAACATGAACGAGTCGTTCGTCGCAACCGCCCGAAACATCCGCCCGACCAGCTGGCGTTCGCTGGACGTGAGCGTGCCCACCATGCCCAAGTCGATCCAGACGATGTCATCCCCACGCACGATGATGTTGCCCGGATGCGGATCGGCATGAAAGAACCCATCATCGAGGACCTGGGAGATATAGCTTTGCACCAGCCGATTCGCCAAGTCGATCGGGTTGTCTCCGGCTGCCCTGAGCACAGGCACATCATCAATTGCGATGCCGTCAACGAACTGCATGACGAGCACCGACTCGTTCGAGAAGCGCGGATAGGGCACAGGCGACGAGACGCCTGGCTGGTCTTTTAGCTCCTGGTAGAACCGAATGAGGTTGTCGAGCTCCTTGTTGAAGTCAAGCTCGTTGGTGGTGGTACGGTCCAGCTCGTCGACAAGGTTCTCGAAGTTGAGGATGATGACCTGATGCTCGTTCGTCAGAAACTCCGCCGTCGTCAGCAAGCGCCTCATAAGCATAATGTCTTGGGACATCTCCTCGACGATGCCAGGACGACGCACCTTGACTGCGACGACCGCGCCGTCCACCAACACGGCCTTGTGCACCTGAGCGATGGAGGCCGACCCCAAAGGCGTCGGATCGATGGCCAAAAACACCTCCGACCACGGACGGCCATACGACGCATCGATGCACTGCAGGACCGTATCGAACGGCATGGGAGAGACGTCTGCGTGCAGCTGCTCGAACGCCTCGCAATATTCTTTCGGCAAGATGTCCGAGCGCGTGGAGGCCATCTGGCCAATCTTGACGTACGTCGGGCCCAGCTCCTCGAGCATCCGCACCGCCTCGTCAGGCGTCAGCCCCTTCGTGACGTGATACTTCCTCAAGATGGCGAGAATCTGGCGCATGCGCTTGCCTGACGTCTTGTCGCGCCGCGACAGGCTCATCAGCCGTATGAAATCCGAAAACGTTGTCATGTTCGCCCCTCAATGCTCTTGCGTATCACGAACGTTTGTACTATAGTAACAAATGTTCGATATATCTGCAAGACGCCAGTTCCCCAAAGAGATACGTTTCATGCGTACATCCTAGCAACCAACGAGCCGCCGCGAAAAGAGAGGGGACAACTGAAAGAGTTCCGTTTTCAAGCGAAGCAAGCAAGGCGCCGCAAAGCAGTGGCCGCCCCAAAGACGGGGCGGCCACCAAAGGAGAGGGGGTGTGGGAAGATGTCGTGTGAGTGCTAAGCCTCGGGCTTTTGCGTAGAGAGGAATATCTCGACGCCCATCTGCTCCATCTGATCTTGGAGCTCTTCGAGCTCGTCGACATGAGCCTCTTCGTCCTTGAGGATGTCGGTCAGGAGCGTACGCGTGCCGTAGTCAAGGCACTCGGCGCACAAAACGATCGCCTCGTTGTAGTCCCTGACGGTCGCGACTTCCAAGTCGTGGTCGTTGTCGACCTGCTCTTTCACCGAGGCGCCGATGTTCATCTTGCTGAGGTTGGACACGATCGGCTTGCCCTCGAGGAACAAGATGCGCTCCATCAGGTGCTCGGCATGGTGCATCTCGGTGATGGCGCGGTTCTTGAAGTTGTGATGCAGCTTGCTATAGCCCCAGTCTTCGGTCATCTCGGAGTGCATCATATACTGATTGATCGCCGTCAGTTCGCCTTCCAGCAGGTAGTTGAGCTTGTCGATAACTCTCTGGTCGCCCTTCATGGTGTAACTCCCTTTCGCACGATGGTGTTGACTGTCATCATTTCTGATATTGCATACCAGTGTAAGGAGCGTACCCGACGCCACCGACGAGAAGCCGCATCTGCAACTGTTTTGTTATTTCTCCAAGACAGCGCGGCGCGCGTCCCATATCTGCATGATGCCGGCTATGAGGCAAATGCCAACGGCAACGCCGCCCGCATACAGCAGGGTCGACAACCCGTTCGAGGCACATGCCGCCCAGTCAGCGTTCACCGCGCTGTACATCGTATAGTAGAGGCCGCGACCTGGCACCAGCGGGATGACGGCGATGATGAAGAACACCGCATTGGGTATCTTGGAGGTGCGCGCCATCACCTCTGCGTAGATGGCAGCGCACGTGCTGGCGATGAGCGACGGAACGAAGAGGCCCGAGAGCAGCGCCCTCGATACGAAGAAGATCACCCAACACATCATGCCGCCGGCTGCTGCCGTCAGGATGTGCGCAGGACGCACGTCAAAGAACAGCGCAAAGCCTACCGAACCTGCCGCAACGGCGACGAGCATCATCCAGAACGACCAGTCCATGGTCGCAGTCACCTGCTCGTAGCCCCACCCCAGCTCGCTTGCCACCCACAGCGCGGCCATGAAGCCAAGAGCGAGCGCCGTTGCCCAAAGCAGGCTCTCCACGAAGCGCATCACGCCCGATATCGTGTCGCCTGACAACATGTCGCGCGTAGCGTTCGTCATGGCAAGTCCCGGAATGAGCAGCATGATGACGCCGATGATGACGATGTTGACATTGAAGAAAGGAGCAACGCTCGCAGCGAGACAGATGGCAACGCCCACCACAAAAGACGTGGCAAAATTGAAGATGATCGTGTTCGGCGTCAGCGGCTTGAAATACTTGATTGCCAAACAGACTGCCAACGCGAACGCAGCGGATACGGCGCCGTCTATGAGCGTGCCACCGAAGTAGACGGCAAACCCGCTCGAAGACAGCACGCCGCCAACAAACAGCGCGGCGTTCGGAAACCGCTCGCGCTTGATGGCTGCAAGCCGAGAGGCGATTTCAGATGCTGCCATCGGGCACTCGCAGCATTCCTCGCACAGCCGGCTCAGCGCTTCGAGCTTGGCGAAGTCGGTACCGCCTTCGCCGACGACGCGCCGCGAGAACGTCTGTTCGCTGCCATCGGGATACGATGCCGTCATGACGATGACGGCCGTGATGACCAGCACGTTCATGCGAGTGGCCCCATACGCCTTCCCAAGGCGCAGCAGCATCTGCTCGGTGAAATGGACGTCAGCTCCGCACTTGAGCAGCGCCTCGCCTATGTCCATGAGCGAAGGAAACACCGAGCGGACCTCGCCGCGGGCCTCGGTCGGGCTCGCGGCGAGCTCAGATGCCTGCTGACTCCCGCATGTCTGTGGGCAGGCATCTGTCATGTTTACTGGTCCTTCGCAGGCACGCCTGCCTCGTCGGCAGCCTCGACCGTGCCGAGGTCAACCGAGATGACCGCATCTTCGATGGTAATGCTGCCTGCGCCGTCGCTCGAGATGATGGTCTCCTCGGCCAAGGGAACCATCGTCGCCTCGTCAGCTGCGCCAGGCCCCTGGGCGAGGCCAGCGCCATCGTCCTGGGCGTCGGTTGCCGCCGCAGTCTGCGTTGCCGGCTCGATATCGGCCGCCTGGGCGACCTCCGCTGCTGTCGCGACAGCCGATGCCTGGCCTGCAGCGTCAGGCACCTCGATCAACTGGGGGTCAGGCACGTCATGCGACGCACGCTCTGTCGACGGCTCAGGCTGGGAAGCGGCCGATGCGACGACCGCGGCAGCAGACACTGCCTCTGCTGCCGGCTCAGGTTGAGCTGCGCCCGCCTGCGCCCCGAAGGGCTGCGCCTGCGGAGAGGGTGCCGACACCTCGCCTGCTTGCGACGACGGCTGAGGCGCGCTTGACTGCGACACGCCATACGGCGACATGCCCGGCTGAGGAACACCATACGGAGGCATACCCGCGCCATACTGCGCGGGCGGCACCTGCACCGGCATCGGCGGCGCGACCGTGACGCAATACCGACCAGACTGATAGAGCTTCTTGTCGGCATCAGCAAACACCGCAATGATGATGAACAGAATCGTCAGAATCATGCCTGAGCCAAAGAAGCCGGCGATGGCGCCCGCTATCGACCAGCCGAACACCTTGCCGTACGTTTGCGGATCGTTGCTGTGGCGCAGCACGATGATAGAAGCAATGAGCGTCACCACGGACAAGATGATGCCCAGCACGAGGATCCACACAAGCATGTCGAACATCGCGAACGCCATCTGCATCACCGCGGCTTCGCCGTAGTAGTCATAGTAGTCATCGTATAGGTCATAGCCGCCATGCCCATAGAGATAATCGCTGCTGTAATTGCTGTAATACTCGCTCAGCAGCTCCGCATCCATGAACGAGCCGAGAAAAGCCATCATGATCACGCCCGCGATGAAGCAGACGATGAAGACGGCCGACACCACCAAACTCGCGATGCTCAGCCCCCTAATAGCTCTTGCGTGGTTTTTCTGCATAACCTTGCCTCCCAATTCGATCTTCTCGCATGACGCCCTGTGGCGCCAAAATCGTAGCCTCTTTCTATCCTACCCCGGAAATCGCACCGAGGCGTGGTCAACTCCGCAGTATTTAGCAGCCAACTGGGCCGCCGTCGAGTTGGCTGAGGCGGCAACCGTCGCGTAAAACGATATACAACGCTTTGTCATCTGGCGCCCTCCGTGATAGTTTTGTTTCCGAGCCTTAATCTTTGACGGAGGTGCTTCCGATGGCGCGAGAGTCGATCGCATCAAAACGAGAGCGTGCCCAGCTGATAGAGGAGCGCATGTTCGCCCACTACGGCCCTGGCAAGGCGTCGCTGGACTACGCGTCGGCCTTCCAGCTGACCGTCGCAGTGGTCTTGTCGGCACAATGCACCGATGCTGCCGTCAACAAGGTCACGCCGCACCTGTTCGCAGACTACGGCACGCCC
>CAJUFC010000198.1 GCA_910585565.1 uncultured Eggerthellaceae bacterium
GAACTCCGGCGCAGCTCCGCGCGGGATGTCGACAATCTCGGTGTTAGTGAGCCGCGCGTTCGCGGCGTATACCGAAAACGTCGGCGGCACATTCAGAATGCGGCGACCCGGGCCACCCCAGGCCAAGGCGGTGTTGAACAGCAGCTCGTCCCCGCCATTGCCCACCAGTACCCAGTCTCGCTCAAGCCCGTTAGCCTCCGCTATCATGTCGCGCAGCTCGTTTGCCAAGGGGTCGGGGTAGCGATTGAGGTTCACCTTACGCAGGGCGCGCTCGATCTGATGACGGATGTCCTCGTTGATGTCATGCGGGCTCTCGTTGGCCGACATGAAGTTCTCCGCCGGGATGTATTTGGGGTCGTAAGGGACGATGCCGGTCAGCTGCGGAGCAGCTGCGCGCACGCGATTCATCGGCGCTCCCCGCGGACGCCCTCGTCTCCGGCCTCGATCGCATGCATGCGCAGGGCCACCGACTGCGCGTGGGCCCACAAGCCCTCATGCAGCGCAATCTGCATGACTGCGCGAGCGTCGTGCTCGAGAGCGCGCGGACTGTATTGGATGATGGAACTCTTCTTGACGAACTCGTCCACCGATAGCGGAGACGCGAAGCGAGCCGTCCCGCCCGTTGGCAGCGTGTGATTCGGCCCGGCAACGTAGTCGCCCACCGCCTCGGGCGTCCATGGCCCCAAGAAGATGGCACCAGCATTGCGTATGGCGCCCACGTACTCCATCGCATGCGCGACGTGCAGCTCCAGGTGCTCCGGAGCGATGACGTTGGCTGCCTGCAGCGCCTGGTCCATGTCGTGAACGATGACGATCAGCCCTTGTTCGTCGAGCGACGTGCGCGTTATCTCCGCACGGGGAGAGTGCTTCAGGTGCTCCTCGATCGATGCCTCCACCTCGTCGGCGTATTCCGCGCTTTCGCAGATGAGATAGCAGGCCGCCAAGGGGTCGTGCTCGGCCTGTGCCATGAGGTCTATGGCGACGAGGCTGGGCGAGGCAGCAGCGTCTGCCACGACGCACACCTCCGAAGGCCCCGCTATCATGTCGATGCCTACATCCCCAGAGACCACCTTCTTCGCCGCCGCGACATAGGCATTGCCTGGACCCGTGATCTTGTCAACTGCGGGAATCGACTCCGTCCCGTATGCCAGCGCCGCGATGGCCTGGGCGCCCCCGACGGTGTATATCTCGCTCACGCCGCCCAGCTTGCAGGCAACGAGTATGGCTGGGTCAAGCGAGCCATCCTTGGTGGGAGGCGTGACGCACACGATGCGCCGGACGCCAGCCACGCTTGCAGGAAGCGCATTCATCAGCACGCTGGACGGATAGAGCGCCCGGCCACCCGGCACATAGATGCCGACAGAATCGAGCGGGGTCACCTTGGCTCCCACGATGGCGCCGTCCTCACGGGCGAACATCCAGCTTTGCTGCACCTGGCGCTCGTGGAACTCCCGTATCTGGCTCGTGGCATGCCTAAGCGCGCTCAGCGTCTCCTCGTCGATGGCCGCAAATGCATCCTCGATGGCAGCCTCGGAAACGCGGAACTCCTCCACCGTGACGCCATCGTATTTCTCCGTCAGCGCCCGCAGCGCCTCATCGCCACCTTTGCGGACCGCGGCCACTATCTCTGTCGCAGCCACCAGCGCATCGGCATTGAAGGCGCCCGTCCGGTCAATGAACGATGCCCTGAACGGCTCATTGGGTTTTAGCTCTACGCGTCGCATCTCACATGGCCTTTCCAGCAATCGGGTCAAAGCTCGCGCCCTCAGAGACGCGAGCCAATATGCGTGCTAATTCTACTACTCTGTCATTGGTGCGCAGCGAGCAGGGGTTGGCAAAGAAACGCGCCGTTGAGCCCAGAACGTCCTCCACGATCTCGAGGTCGTTCTCGCGCAGGGTGGTCCCTGTCGCCGTGATGTCGACGATGCGGTCGGCCATGCCCGTCAGCGGCGCAAGCTCGATGTTGCCATGCAGCTGGACGATGTCGACCTGTACGCCCGTCTTCGCAAAGTGCGCCAGCGTTATGTGAGGGTATTTCGTGGCAATCCGCATCGACCCGAGCTTGCGATAGCGCTCCTCGATGGCAGGAGTCGCCCCTGAGGGCTGGGCAACGACGAACCGACAGCCGCCAAACGCGAGGTCGACAAGCTCCACCACCTGAGAGTGCGACTCGAGAAGGGAGTCTCGGCCGCAGATGCCGCAATCCGCCGCGCCATACGCGACGAAGGCCGGCGCATCGGACGGGCGCACGATGATGTAGTCCACGTCCTCGGTAGAGATGACAAGCTGGCGGCCTATGTCGTCAAGGCCCGACACGTCGAGCCCTGCCTCCTCAAGGCACGCGACCGCCTGCTCGTGCAGGGCGCCCTTCGGCACCGCGATCCTGAGGCGCCGCGCATCGCACGCCTCCTCTGCGGCCTCTTCGGCCGTCTTGGCAGCCATCGCCTGCTCGAGGCAGAGGGCAAACCCGGCAGCCGGGGCGTCCTTCCCGTAGGCCGCGAGCATATGGTCGTAGCGCCCTCCCGCGCCAATCGATGCCCCCAGATGGGGCGAGAATGCCTCGAACACGATGCCGGTGTAGTAGTCAAACGAGCTCATGACCGAAAAGTCCACGAGCAAGCGCACCTCAGCGGCCCCCTCGGTGCCTGCCAGCCCCTGCGAAACGCTGTCGAACACAGCGTCAAGCGCGTCCAGCCCCTCAGCGCAGCCAAGCGGCTGCACCAGCTCGCGCGCCTGCGCGATAGCCTCGCGTCCGCCGCGCACCCGCGAAAGTGCCCGGATGACGTCAGCGTAGGCCGGCGCAATGGAGGACGTGTCGAACTCGTCGCACGCGCCGAGGTCCGTCAGCCGGTCGAGCTCCACGTAGTCAGAATCGTGATAGGCAGCCAGCACGGCCTCCTTCCACGACTGGGCGGCACCCGAGCGCTCCAAAAGCTCACGCAGCGGGCTCACCGTCGCCAGAGCGATGCACACGTCACGCACGCCTGACGCCAAAAGCGCGTTTACGAACAGGCCGATGATCTGCGCATCGACGCCGCTGCCCGCCTCCCCGATGCATTCGATGCCAATCTGGGTTATCTCGCGAGCGCTTGCCTCCACTGCACCCTCCACGTCGCGAAAGACGCGCTGGGTGTAGCGCAGGCGCGCGGGCAAGTCGGAACCGGTCAGGCGCACCGCGCACATGCGCGCGACCTGCAGCGTCACGTCAGGGCGCATCGCCAAGAGGTCGCCACGCGAGTCGAAGAAGCGAAACGGCGACGAAGGCAAGCGTCCGCTTTGCCGCACGACGTCCATGACCTCAAGCGTCGGCGTCTCTATCGGGAGGAACCCGGATTCAGCGAACAGGTCCTGCACGAGGCGCGTGATGCGCTCGCGCTCCTGAGCCTCTTCGCCCAGGACGTCACGGAATCCGGAGGGTGTTATGAGGTTGATCACATCTCAGTCCTTTACTCTGTCGCATATAGCGAGTGCCTATACTAGCACTGAAAGTCACTTTAGTACAGTAGAGTGATAAAGTGATTCGCTAGAGAGGAATCGCGCCTGCGAACGCATGGCTTCCGTCCGAGGCAAACACGACGTAGTTATCCAGGTCGCTGTACTCGTCATCGGTTGCAACGACGAGCTGCACCGAAGCGAACGCGGCCTGCAACGCCTCCAACGACTCTTGAAAGCGCACGAGCTCGGACGCCTCGTCGCCCACGACGAAGTTCGTCACATAGACGCCTGCCGGGGACAGATGCTCCTTGATCAGCGCCAGCCCACATGGCTCCACGAAGTCGCGCACCGGCATCCGACCGACAAAGGCGTCGTTCACCACCGCGTCATACGACCGGGCGCACGAGCGCAGATATTCCATGCCATCAGCCACGATCAGACGGAATCGGCCCTCCTCGCCCCGCGCCCGCAGCTCTCGCTCGAGACGGTCCACGAAGAAGTGCTCGCGAGCGATGCGGGCGATGCGCCGGTCACGCTCGAGGACGTCAACGCTCACGCCCGCGTGCCCCATCACGAGATGCTTCGGATACGAGCAGCCTCCGCCCCCGATGACAAGGACGCTCGAAACGTCAAGCGCGCGCTCGGGAACAGCTGCGAACGGCCCCGCCGCATCCTCGGCCTCGCGTGATGCGCCTGCGCCCCTCACGCCGCTGCGCGCATCAAACAGGCGGTCGAAGGCGCGGTAATACTCAAAGGGCAGCTCCCACCAGCGCTCGCCCAAATAGGTGGCAGACTGATAGGCGCCCCCGACGCGCAGCACGCGCACGGGGACGCCTCTCTCATCACGAACCTGGTGGATGAATGCCCAGCCGCCGTCGATGCGCCGAATGCGCACCTTAGGCGTCCAGCTTCTGCGCCAGCAGCTCGTTTATCACCTTGGGGTTGCCCTGGCCCTGCATCTGCTTCATGCACTGCCCGACGAAGAACCCGATGAGGCCAGTCTTGCCGCCCTTGTACTGCTCCACCTTGTCGGGGTTGGAGGCCAGCACCTCGTCAACGACTGCTTCGATGGCGCCCGCGTCAGACACCTGCGTCATGCCGCGCTCCTCGATGATGGCCTTGGGGTCCTTGTCCTCCTCGAAGACGGCAGCGAACACCTCTTTTGCCTGCTTGGAGGAGATGGCATCAGATGCCACCAGGCCCACCAGCTGCACCGCTCGCTCGGGTGTGAGAGACGAGGCATCCAGCGCAGAGCCCGGGTTGGCGTTGATCCATGCCGTCACGTCGTTGATGATGAGGTTGGCCAGCGGCTTCACCAATTTCGACGCGTCCGCGTCAGCTGCCTCGACCGCCATGCACGCCTCGAAGAACCGGGTCGTCTCGCGATGCTCCACGAGATGTCGCGCATCATATGCCGACAGCCCGAAGGTGTCCTGGAAGCGGCGCGCCTTCTCGTCAGGCAGCTCCGGCAGCTTCGCGCGCACGCCCTCGATGAACTCGTCGGAAAGGTCGTAGGGGGCCAGATCCGGCTCGGGAAACAGCCGATAGTCATCAGCCGTCTCCTTGACGCGCATGACGATCGTGCGCTTGGCAGACGGGTCCCAGTGGCGCGTCTCCTGGTAGATGACGCCGCCCTCGTTCAGCACCTCGGCCTGACGGCAGATCTCGTACATGAGCCCGTCATGCAGCGCTTTGAACGAGTTGATGTTCTTGAGCTCGGTCTTGGTCCCCAGCTCCGTCGTCCCACGACGCCGCAGCGAGACGTTGCCGTCGCACCGAAGCGAGCCTTCCTCCATCGAGCAGTCGGATATCCCGATGGCCAGATATATCTGGCGCAGCTTCTGCATGAAGAGACGCGCCTCTTCCGGCGTGCGCAGGTCTGGCTCGGTCACCAGCTCGATCAAAGGCGTGCCGGCACGGTTGTAGTCGACGAGCGAATGGGTGGCACCAGCAATCCTGCCCTCGCCGCCACCGATGTGCACCATCTTGCCCGCATCCTCTTCCATGTGGATGCGCGTGATGCCGATGTGGGCGGTGTAGCCCTCCTCGGTGCGCACGATGTTCTCGCGCTGGTCGCCCTGCGCAAGCTCGTCCAGCCCACGCCGCTCGGCAGCCGCCTTGCCGTCGACTGCCAGGTCAAGATGCCCGCGCATGCAGAACGCCACCGGCCCTTGGGTGGTCTGGAAGTTCTTCGCCATGTCGGGATACATGTAGTTCTTGCGGTAGAACATCGACCGCTTCTCGATGTCGCAGTTCGTCGCCAGGCCAGCCAGCACGATGGACTCAATCGCCGCACGGTTGGGCACGGGCAAAGCCCCCGGCAGCCCCAGGCAAACGGGACAGGTGTGCGTGTTGGGATCTGCGCCAAACTCCAGCTTGCAGCCACAGAACATCTTGGTCTCAAGCGTCGTCAGCTCGGTATGCACCTCAAGCCCGATGACGGCCTCCCAGTCGCGAAGCGCCTCTTCGTACGAGATCACAGCGCATCCCCTCCTTCCGGCGCGAAGTCCGGTGCCACCGGTGCCGATCCGTACTCACGCTCCAGCTCGGCTGCGACGCGCAGCATGTTTTCGTCCTTGAACGCCGGGGCAATCAGCTGAACGCCGACAGGCAGGCCCGTGTCTGCGCCCAGCCCCACCGGCAGCGACATGCCGCCGTAGCCCACGATGTTGATGGAGATGGTGAACATGTCCGACAGATACATCTCGGTGGGGTCGCCGATCTCGCCGAACTTGAACGACGTCCGCGGAGAGACCGGCGTGACCAGGCATTCCACCTGCTCGAACGCACGTACGTAGTCCTGCGTGATGAGCGTGCGGATCTGCTGGGCCGGGTAGTAGTACGTATCGTATACGCCAGACGACAAGAGATAGCTGCCCAGCATGATGCGCCGGCGCGCCTCGTCGCCAAAGCCCTTGGCTCGGCTCGCCTCGTACTGCCCGCCCAAGTCGGCATGGCCCGGGTCGCAATACCCATACCGCACCGAATCGAAGCGAGCCAGGTTGGAGAACGCCTCGCAGGGCCCAAGCACGTAGTAGGCGCTCATCGCCGCAGCCGCGTTCGGCAGCTCCACTTCCACGATATCGGCGCCCGCCGCCTCCAGCTTGGCGATGGCGTCTTGCACCTTTGCCTTCACCTCTGCGGTCAGCCCCGCTGCCTCCATGAACGCCGGCACGACGCCGATCTTCATGCCCTTGACGCCCGCGCCGAGGTTGGCCGCAAAGTCCGTCGCGTTGGCTTGGCTCGTGCAGTCCCTGCTGTCATGTCCAGAGATGGCGTTGAGCACCCATGCAGCGTCTTCCACCGTACGAGCGAACGGCCCGACCTGGTCCAGCGAGCTGCCGAACGCAACGATGCCGTAGCGCGAGACCATGCCATACGTCGGCTTGATGCCCACCACGCCGCAGAATGCGGCTGGCTGGCGAATCGATCCGCCCGTGTCAGAGCCAAGCGTCGCCGGCACCAAGCCAGCTGCCACCGCAGCAGCGCTGCCGCCAGAAGAGCCTCCCGGCACGCGGCTCAAGTCCCATGGGTTGCGCGTGGGTCCAAAGGCGCTCGTCTCGGTCGAAGACCCAAAGGCGAACTCGTCCATGTTGAGCTTGCCGACGGGTATCATCCCTGCCTGCAGCGTGCGCTCCACGCACGTTGCCGTGTAAGGCGAGACATAGTCGGCCAGCATGTTCGACGAACAGGTCGTATGCGTGCCGATGAGGTTCATGTTGTCCTTGTAGGCAATGGGCACGCCCGCAAGCGGCCCCTGGTCAGCGAACGTGCCGTCAGCGATGGCTGCATCCACTGCCTGCGCGGCATCCGCAGCCAGATCAGGAGTCATCTCCAAGAACGCATGCACGTCCTCATCCAGGCGCTCGGCTTGCGACAAGACCGCCGAGGCCACCTCAGCTGCCGAGAACTCCTTGGCAGCCAAGCCGTCATGAATCCGCCGTGCCGACATCGCTCCGAACATCGCATTCGAGCTGGCCATCAGCGATCCCCCCCTTCGCCGAGGATAGACGGGATGAGAAACGAGCCGTCCTGCTGGCGCGGCGCATTCGAAAGCGCCACATCCTGCGCGAAGCCCGGCTGCTCGACATCGTCACGCATGACGTTCGCCAAATCGCCGATGGGATGAAACGTCGGCTCGACGCCGTCCAGGTCGTATTCGGTTATGGGCGAGAGGGAGTCGATGATGCTGTTGAGGTCGACGGCCATTGCCGCCACCTCGTCTTCGGTCATGCCGATGCGCACGTATTCCGCAATGGAGCGCACATCGGCCTCGGTGAGGTGCTCTGCCATGAAGTTCCTTTCGAAAAGAATGCTCCTGACATGATATCACCCAGACGTATCGGACGTGTTACCAGCTTGCGCATGCGCCACGCACGAGAGGAAGACCCCGGAGGACCCGGGGAGGGCCGAAGCGCGCAGAGAGGGTGCGCTACTCGCTTTCCTGCGGGCCGCTCGCCTGCTTGGCGTCATAGCCTTCGGGCCACGCGACCGTCTCGACCAGCTCGCCGGTGGCGTCGTCGTACAAAAACGCCCACACCGCATCGTCGGCAAACGGGTACTCCTCGTAGTCGAACCAAACGCCTGCAGCATCGACGGCAAGCACGCCGTCCCAGACGCTGCCCACCCATGACGGCTCGCCAGCGCTGGCATACACCAGCTGGCCATCCTGCACGATGGCGGTAAAGCCGCCCGGAGCAGCGCCAAAGGGCGCCCCCGCCGCAGCCAGCGTCTCGTTGAGGCTCGTCAGCGCCGCCTCGGAATAGGCCGGACCCACATGCAGCACGAGCGTAAAGCGATCGCTGCCGCAGACACGATCGAGCCATGCCGCCAGCTCGTCTGTCTCGCGCAGGGCGAAGTCCTCGGCACGCAGGCGATTGCGATCAGCGTCAGCCTGCCAGGATGCATACCGCGCGTCCCCGCGCCGGTCGGGCACGTCATAGCGCTCGGTCAGCCACGCGCCCAAATGCCGCGTCAGCTTCCCGGCGCCCACGCTGTTCAAATGCCCGAACTCGTCAGCCAGGTCGGTGTCCTCGCCCGTGAAGTCGAGCCCGACCTCGTCGCGCAGCAGGTTGTAGTTGACGAACGGTATGCCGCGCGCCTCGGCCAGCTCGGCAACGGCGTTGTATGCCTTTTGCTCCTCAGGGCTCACCAGGTCTGGCGCCGCTATCATCACGAGCGGGATGCCCTCGCGCTCCAAAAGATCGATGATGCGCGTCAGATACTCGCCGTTTTTGTAGGTGAGCGTCTTCGCCTCCGTGACATCGCTCACGTCAGGGTTCTCGGGCACGGCGTGCCGCGCGTATTTCAGAAGCGAGCCCTTCCATGCCCCAGCGCCCTTCTCACCCTTGTACGGCACGAAGTCCTCGCGCGTGAGCTCGTCGTAGCGCCCATGGTAGACCGGGTATTCCGCCACGAAGTCCGCCAGCGCGTCAGCCTCGACGCTCGCTAGCTTGTTCCCCAGCTTGTTCTGCAGGCTCATCTCGCCAAACGTGTTGGTCACCGTGAACGCGTGGTCAAGGTAGTCGCTTTCGTTGGATGCGGTGAACACCTCCAGCACGACGAGGCGCGGATGCTGCGTCTGCAGCGCCTCTTTAAGATAGTAGTACGTCGACCACAGCGGCTGGCCGTCGCCGCCATAGATGAATGACGCGATGCCGTAGTCGTCCCACAAAACGCCGGTGTCGATGCCCATGTACGCATGCGAGCTGCCCAAGATGAGCACGTCAACGGAATCGCGCGGCAGCTCGTGCAGCGCCCGCGTGATGCCGATGGTGGTGTTCTTGTAGGCCAGCACGCCCGCCAAGCTGCCCAGCACCAGCACGAGCGCGGCTACAAACCCAACGATCTTTGCCACCGATTTCGCCAAGGTGCACCCCTAGAACTGGAAGTAGATGAAGTCGGCCATGACCGCGTCGGGGCCATAGACGCCAAACACGAAGACGCTGGCGACAAGCCCCAGCATCACGAGCCACCGAAACCACAGGTTCTGCCCCATCAAGAAATCCGCTACGTTCAGCCCCTTGCAGTAGCGGACGAAGTCGACGAGCACGAGAGCGACGATGGCGCACGCCAAGATGCTAAGCTCCGGGCCGCCCAAGCCCAGCTTGAGCAGCGTCCCGTCGAAAAAGACCCAGGGGTTCCATTCCGTGAAGATGGACGCCACGACGTCGAAGGCCTGCGTGAGCGACGACGCGCGAAAGAATATCCACGCGAAGTTGGCCAGCGCATAGGTCACGACGATCCGGCCGAGCTTCCAGCTGAACGTGTCGCGCCTCACCTTGAGCGCGTCCCACAGCCGCTCTTTTGCCGGCCGCGTCGCAATGCCGATGACCTGATAGATGCCGTGCAAGAACCCCCAAATGACGAACGTCCATGCCGCGCCGTGCCACAGTCCGCTCACGAGGAACACGACCATGATGTTGAAGTAGCGCCGCGGCGTCGACACGCGGCTGCCTCCGAGCGGGAAATAGAGATAGTCGCGAAACCACGTCGACAGCGAGATGTGCCACCGCCGCCAAAAGTCTTGGATAGACGTGGCCAGATACGGCGTGTTGAAGTTCTCCATCAGCTCGAAGCCCATCACCTTCGCAGCGCCGATGGCGATGGTGGAGTATCCCGCGAAGTCACAGAGAATCTGCACCCCGAACAGGAGCGTTGCCACGGTCAGCTCGCCAGACCCGTACAGCCAGTGCTCGTTGTATACCTGGTTCACGAGGATGGCCGCCCGATCCGCGATGACCATCTTGAGGAAGTATCCCCACATCATGAGGATGGCGCCACGCGTGACGCGGTCAAGGTTCCACAGCTTGAAGCGAGCGACATTCTCCACCTGCACGAGCAGGTTCTTCGAGCGCTCGATGGGGCCTGCCACCAGCTGCGGGAAGAACGACACGAACAGGGCATACTTGAACGGGTTGCGCTCGGCATGCACATCACCGCGGTAGACGTCGATCGTATACGAGAGCGCCTGGAACGTGTAGAACGAGATGCCCACCGGCAGCAGAAGGTCAAACGGCTTCTCGAACGGCCCGACCGAGAACACCGCCAGCGTCACGTTCACGTTGTGCAAGACGAAGTCGAAATACTTGAAGAACGCCAAGATGCCCAGGTTGACGACGAGGCTCGCTGCCACGACGACCTTGCGCTTGGCGGATGCGGATTCTGGCAGCTCGTCCGCCTCGGCACCGCTGCGGCTGAAAAAGCGCCCCGTGCGATTGACCGAGTCGAGCGACAGCCCCGACACCCACGTTACGCCCGTAGAAAACGCCAGCAGCAGCGCATACTTCGCGTTCCAGCTCATATAGAACGCATAGCTGGCAACGAGCAGCCACACATACCGCGCCCGTCGAGGGATGACAAAATAGACGCCGACAACGAGCGGAAAGAAAACCAGAAATTCAAACGAGTTGAACAGCATCCCGCAATTATAACCCGTCCCCCGCAATCAGATTACGTTCGGGTTTGCTCCATCTGCTATCGCGCCACCAGCGCCTTTTCCTGTGCGCGTATCTGAAGCAGGTCCTTGTGCTTTGAGGGCGAAACGACGATCTCGACTTCGGGTGCCGGGCGCAACACCAGCTCCTGCAGGCGCGCGCTGTCGCCCGCGCTCGCATTCGCGCTCGCGTCATCGGTCACGCGCGCGAAATACCCCTCGCCGCCCCTCCTCTTCACGACGGTGACGCCCGGAAGAGCGCCTAGCAGCCCATGATAGCTGCTCTTGCCGTAGCGCTTCGGATACATCTTCGGACGCCTCTTCTGCATCCATTTCGCAAACTTCGACACCGCACACCAGCCGTCTGCGCCAGCATTGCTCGCGATGCCCTCGCGCATGATGGCCGCGTCCTTGTCAGAGATGCCGTCCGGGACTGGCTCTGGGGCGACCGTGGGCTCCTTCGGCGCCGTGGCGTCCTGCGCCGTGGCGTCCTTCTTCGCGGCGGCCTTCTTCGCGGCGGCCTTCTCCGCAGCGGCTTTCTTCTTGGCGGCCTTCGCCTTCTTGGTCTCCCCCATCATCACAAAGCGATCGCAGGCATCAGCGTACTTCGTGTTCGTGACGGAGCAGCCAATGCCCACCACCATCTTGCCCGCCTGATGCATGCGCTCGATCAAGGGAAGAAAGTCGCTGTCGCCGGACGCCACCACGAAGACGTCGGCCGCATCCGCAGCCAAGGCATCCATGGCGTCCACCACCATGCGAATGTCTACGGAGTTCTTGCCCCCGACGCATCCCTTGCATACCACAGGCTTGAGGATGGTCGACTCCATGGCCTTGAGGCAAGCCTCAGAGCCCAGGATGCCCCAAGGCCCGTAGATCCTCGCCGACACGAGCTGCCCGATAGCCTCGGCCTCCGCCAAGATGTCCCCGATCTTGCTCGCCAGCGCGTTCTCGGCATCGATGAGCACCACCACGCGCGTCTGCTGCGGCTGGCCAGCGCGAGCAAGCCGCTCGCCTGCCCCCGTCTCGCTCCGCTCGCTCTGCGCCAAACGACGAAAGCGAGATAGGACCCCCGATCGCTTTTCCTGATGCATTGTGCGTCGTGGCTTCTTAGACGTTGAATTTGAAATGCATGACGTCGCCATCTTGGACAACGTAGTCTTTGCCCTCTTGGCGCAGCTTGCCGGCAGCGCGGCAGCCGGCCTCGCCTCCCAGCTCGACGTAGTCTTCGAAGCTGGCAGTCTCCGCCTTGATGAACCCGCGCTCGAAGTCGCTGTGGATGACGCCGGCCGCAGCCGGAGCCTTCGCGCCGATCGGCACCGTCCATGCGCGGCTCTCGGTCTCGCCGCTCGTGAAGAACGACTGCAACCCCAAAAGCTTGTATGCCTCGCGCACGAGACGGGCTAGCCCGCTTTCCTCAAGGCCCATCTCGGCCAGATACTCGGCACGCTCGTCGGCGTCCAGCTCGGCAAGGTCGGCTTCCACCTGAGCCGAGATCGGCACCGGCGGCAAGCCGTCGATGTCCGCAAGCTCGGCTGTCACCTGATCCTCGTCGACGTTGGCGATGTACAGCATCGGCTTCATCGTGAGCAGATGCAGATCGTACAGGTTGGCCACCTCGTCCTCGGTGAGGTCGAGCGTGCGCGCCCGATGCCCCTCGTTCAGCCCGGCGAGCACCTTCTTCGCCACATCGAGCTTGCCTTGGGCGGCCTTGTCACGCTTGGCCTCTTTCTCCAAGCGCGGCAACGCCTTCTCGACGGTCGCGATATCGGCCAGTATCAGCTCGGTCTTGATCGTCTCGACGTCTGACGCCGGGTCGACGCGCCCAGCAACATGCACGACATCCGGGTCTTGGAAGAACCGCACGACCTCGCAGATGGCGTCAGTCTCGCGAATGTTGGCGAGAAACTGGTTTCCCAGCCCTTCGCCCTGCGAGGCGCCCTCCACCAAGCCAGCGATGTCCAAGAACTCGACGGTCGCCGGCACGATCTTGGCCGGATGGTCAAGCTCGGCCAACGCGTCCAAGCGCGCGTCAGGCACCGGAACGACGCCTACGTTCGGCTCGATGGTGGCAAACGGATAGTTGGCCGCAAGACCGCCCTTTTGGGTCAGCGCCGTAAACAGGGTGGACTTGCCCACATTGGGAAGCCCCACGATTCCTATCGAAAGTGACATCGAGCGCACGCCTTCCTTATCTGTGCGAGAGCGCCGCCACGTGCGCCCTCGCCATCAATCTCAAACAACCAACGAAGCTGCACAAAGCAAAGCTACATCGTGAACAGCCCGAACTGAGCCGCCACATAGGCAACGAGAATCACGACGATGAGCACGGGCGCTATGTACTTGATGATGACGACCCATGCCTTCTCGGCCGCGAACTTGCTCGAGCGCTTGATCTCCAGCTCAAGGTCGCGCGGCTTGATGACCCAGCCCACGAAGATGCAGGTCATGAGGGCCGCCAGCGGCATCATGACCGAGTTCGACAAGAAGTCGAACAGGTCGAGAATCGAGCTGCCCGCGCCCAGCGGCTCCAAGAACGAAAGACCGTTGTAGCCGAGGTTCACCACGGTGCCGACGACGAACAGGAACACCGTCACGGCAATGATAGCCTTCTTGCGGGTCCAGCGGGCACCGTCGACGACGATGGACACCATGGTCTCAGCCAGCGAGATGGCGCTGGTCAGAGCCGCGAACAGCACGAGCACGAAGAACAGCAGCCCGATCGCGGCCCCCATGCCGCCCATCTGGTCGAAGACGCTCGGCAGGATGATGAACATGAGCGACGGGCCCGAGTTCTCGGCAACGGCGGACGCCGAGCCCAAGGCGACGAAGGCGCCCGGCACGATGGTGAGGCCCGCCAGCAGGCTGACGCCAATGTCGAAGCCCGCGATGCGCGCCGCCGACGTGGTGAGGGAGGTCTTCTTGTCCACGTAGCTGCCGTAGGTGATCATGATGCCCATGGCCAGCGACATGCTGAAGAACATCTGCCCCAGCGCCGCGACGAAGGTCTCGGGCGAGAGCTTCGAGAAGTCGGGCACCAGATAGTATGCCGCACCCTCCAACGCCCCCGGCGTCGTCAAGGTGAAGACCGCGATGCCTACCGCCAGCAGGATCAAAAGCGGCATCATGACCAGGTTCGATTTCTCGATGCCGCGCTTCACCCCGAAGCCGACGATGATCATGACGGCCGCCATGAAGAGGTACATCCAGATGAAGCTCTCAACCGGCGAGGTGATGAAGCTGGTGAAGAAGTCGGCAGGGCCTTCGGCGATCTGTCCCGACATGCCAGCGATGTAGCTGGCTGCATACTTCGCCACCCAGCCGCCAATCACGCAGTAGTAGGTGGTGATGATGAACGGGATGGCCGACGCGAAGATGCCGATGAAGGCGTACTTCTTGCCGAACGCCTTGAACGCGCCGATGGCCGACTGCCCGGTGAAGCGCCCGAGGGCGATCTCTAGCAGCAGAAGCGAGATGCCGAACGTGAACACGAGCACGACGTACACGAGCAAAAACGTGCCGCCGCCATACTTCGCCGCCAGGTACGGGAAGCGCCAGAGGTTTCCCAGGCCAACGGCAGACGCAGCCGCCGCAAGGATGAAGGCCCACTTTCCCGACCAGGACGCACGGGAAGGGGCAGAAGCTTGCATATCAGACATCAGTAATCAACCTTCCAAAGAACAAGCCCTTTTGCGGGAGCGTTCTCGCCAGCGGCCGTGCGGTCCCGTGCCTCCAACACGGACGCGACCCACTCAGGATCGCGCCGACCGCGCCCCACAGCGACGAGCGTGCCCACAATAGAGCGCACCATAGAGTGCAGAAATGCATTGCCAACGATTTTAACCACAACAAGGCGCTCTCCCATGGTGGTTTCTCCGAACAACGATATTTCATTGACGCAACGGTAGGTTCGGCGCCCCTCAGCGGACGCCGCCATGCAAAACGACTTGAAATCGTGCTCGCCGATGAGGTGTGCCGCGCCCGCGCGCATCGCGTCTAAGTCGAGCTCGCCCGAGACGTGCCACGAGAACGCCTCCATGAAGATGGGAGGCGCCTCGTGCGGATAGAGGAAGTAGCGGTACTCGCGCGAGCGGGCATCAAAGCGCGCCGAGAAGTCGTTCGGCCGGCGCTCGAGGCAGGTCACCACGATGCCGTCATGCGTGAGCGCGTTCATCGAGCGCAAGAACCGCTGCGGGCTGCGCCCCTCCATGGCGCCATCCGGCACCGCGAACGACACCACCTGCCCCCGCGCATGCACGCCTGAGTCGGTCCGCCCCGCGCACGTGGTCTCGATCTCGTCGCGAAAGACCAGTGCCAGCGCATGCTCCAACTCGCCTTGCACCGTTAGCAGTCCCGGCTGCCGCGCAAACCCGCAGAACGGCTCCCCGTTATAGGCAATATTGAGCGAATACGTCTCCATGAGACGACATTATACGGGAAGCCCCCGCCACGCTGCCTGCCGACGCACTGCCGCCCCACGCACGCTATGCGATCGCGCGCTGGAACAGCTCGTTCAGCTCGTTGCGCATGATGGGAGACTCGGCATCCACCGATACCGGCAGCTCGACGCGGAACTTGCGGCCATCGGACTGGTGAATCAGCAGCACGACGCCGTCGCGACCAGGAAACGAGCGCAAGATGCGGTTCAGCCCCATCGAATGGCTCTGGTCGAACTCGGCAGACGCCAGCTTGATCTCGAGGTGCCCAGGCGGTCGCCCTATCGAGCCGTCGCTCTCGTCGAGCACCAGCTCGTCGATCTCGTAGGCGATGATCTGGTTTCGTCCGTCATTGGACTCGAACTTGCCGCGTATCTTGACGATCGCGTCCTCGCGCAGCACTTCGCGGAACTTGTCGTAATCGAAGCAGATGCACTCGACCATGCCAGTCGTGTCCTCCAGCGAGAACGACGCCATCATCGTGCCGCGCTTCGTCGGCTTCGAGACGAACGACGACACCATGCCGACGAACGTCGCGTTCTTGATGTCCTTCGTCGCCTCGGCCAGCTCGCCCATCGTGTGGCGCGTCAGCTTCGCGATCATGGCCTCGAACGGCTCAAGCGGATGCTCCGAGACGTAGATGCCCATGATCTCCTTCTCGAAGCGCAGCTTGTCCATCTTCTCCCACTCGATGCCGTCAGGTGCCGGCACGTCGTCCTCGAAGCCCGACCCCTCGGTGTCGCCGAACATGTCGAACATCGACACCTGCCCCGCTGAAGCGTCCTTCTGGCGGCGGAACGCCTGCTCGAGCAGCGGCGTGTCCAGCAAAAAGTGGATCATCTGCCGGCGCGTATAGCCCGTCGAGTCGAACGCGCCGCCCTTGATGAGCGCTTCGAGCGTGTTCTTCTTCATGGTGCGCGAGTCGACGCGGTTCACGAAATCATGCAGCGTCTTGTACGGGCCGTTCTTCTCGCGCTCCTCGATGATCATCTCGGCCACGCCGCGGCCCACGCCGCGCACGCCCATGAGGCCGCACCTCACGCCGCCCTCGACCGGGGTGAACTCTACGTTCGACGCGTTGATGTCCGGCGGCAGCACCGGCGTGCCGTTGTGGTTGCAGCTGGCGATGTAGCGGATGAGGCGCTTGGTGTTGCCCATATAGCTCGACAGCACCGCGGCCATGTAGTCGTTCGGATAGCACGCCTTGAGGTAGGCGGTGCGCATGACGAGGATGGCGTACGCCGCCGAGTGCGACTTGTTGAACGCGTACTTAGCGAACTTCTCGGCGTCGTCCCAAATCTGCTTGGCGATCTCGAGCGAGAAGCCATTCTCCACGGCACCGGTGTTCCAGTCGCCTTGCAGCTCCTTCATGACGCCAAGCTTCTTTTTGCCCATCGCCTTGCGCAGCTTGTCAGCCTTGCCGGCCGAAAAGCCGCTCATCGCCATGGATATCTGCATGATCTGCTCTTGGTAGACCATCGTGCCGTACGTCTCCTCCAAGATGGGACGCAGCCGGTCGTCGTAGTAGTGAATCGTCTTCTTGCCGCTGGCTACCTCGACGTAGTCGTCGACCATGCCCGACTCGAGCGGGCCCGGACGGTTGAGCGCGATGGACGCCACGATGTCGGAGAAGCGGTGCGGCGGCAGGCGGCGGAACAGCCCTACGTACAGCGAGCTTTCCACCTGGAACAGCCCGTCCATGTTGCCCGAGCGCATGAGCTCGAAGGCCGCCTCGTCGTTGGTGGGTATCTCCTCGGGAACGATCTTGATGCCGCAGCGAGCCTCGATGTTGCGGCAGCACCGCGACAGCACGCCCAGCGTGCGCAGGCCCAAAAAGTCCATCTTGAGCAGGCCCAGCTCGGGCGTGTAATGGCCGTCGTACTGCGTGATGATGCCGCCGCCTTTGGTGTCGCGCTTCATGGGGACATGGGCCGACATGGGGTCGCGGCAGATGATGGTGGCGCACGCATGCACGCCCTCGCCGCGCACGTGCCCCTCGATGGAGCGCGCCGCGTCGATGACCGCATGCACGTCGTCTTCGCCCTCATAGGCAGCGCGCAGCTCGGGGTTGACCTTGAGCGCGCCATCGATGGTGATCCCCAGCTCGTCGCCGATCATCTTGCAGATGCGGTCGCCCAGCGCATACGGCAGATCCATGACGCGAGCCGCGTCGCGCACGGCGTTTTTCGCCTGCAGCTTGCCGAACGTGATGACGCCGGAGACGTGGTCCTCGCCATAGACGTCCTTGATGTGATCGATGACCTCGCCGCGACGCTCGTCCTCGAAGTCGACGTCGATATCGGGCATCTCCACGCGCTCAGGCGACAAGAAGCGCTCGAACAGCAGCCCGTTGGTCAGCGGGTCGAGGTCGGTGATGCCCATCGCGTACGCCACGATGGCGCCCGCCGCCGAGCCACGGCCCGGCCCAACGCCGATGCCCTGACTGCGCGCCCACTCGATATACTCCTGCACGATGAGGAAGTAGGCCGGAAATCCCTGCTGGATGATGATGCCCATCTCATAGTCGGCGCGCTCCTGCGCCTCGGGTGGCACCGGCACGCCATAGCGCTTTTCTAGGCCCTCCTGCACGCGCTTGCGAAACCAGCTGTCCTCGCTCTCGCCCTCGGGCAGCGGGAACCGCGGCAGGATGGGGTCGCGCTCGAGCTCAACCTCGCACTTGGCCGCCAGCTCGACCGTGTTGTCGCACGCCTCGGGGAAGTCGCGCATGACCGCGCGCATCTCTTCCTCAGTCTTCATGTAGAACTCGTCGTTCGGGAAGCGCATGCGCCCCTCTTGGTTGAGCGTCGACTGCGTGCCGACGCACAGCATGATGTCTTGGGCGTGCGCGTCCTCTTTCAACAGGTAGTGAAAGTCGTTCGTCGCGATCGTCTTGAGGCCAGCCGCATGGGCCACCTCGGTCAGCTGCCGGTTGAGGTCGTTTTGCCAGATGCCCGCATCGGTCTTGATGCCCTGGTTTTGCAGCTCGATATAGAAGTCGCCGGGGTCGAAGCATTCGGCAAACGTGCGCGCCCACTTCACCGCGTCATCGAACTGCCCGTTGTCCAGCAGCTTGGGGATGATGCCCGCGATGCAGGCCGACGACCCGATGATGCCATGCCCATACTTGCGCAGCTGCGACAGCGTCGTACGCGGCTTGTAGTGGAAGTTCTCGACGTGCGACTCGGACACCAGATTGAGCAGGTTGTGGTAGCCCTCGGTCGTCTTGGCCAAAAGCAGCAGATGATACAAGCGCGGGCGCTGGTCCTTGGACAGCGTCTCGTCGGTCGTGAAGTAGACCTCGCACCCATAGATGGGCTTCACGCGCTTGCCGGTCTCGCGCTCGACGGCCTCGCAGGCGTCATGCAGCTCCACGACGCCCGACATGACGCCATGGTCGGTGACGGCGACCGCCGGCATGCCCAACTCGGCCGCACGGCGCACCATGTCCTTGATGTGCGTGATGCCGTCCAAAAGCGAGTACTCGGTATGGTTATGCAGATGAACGAATGCCATATATAGTGCCCCAGACTCTGATCGGGCACGCTTTGTTGTGTATATGCGTCATTTCAGCGTGCTGTTTTTCTCGCATGCCATCATAGCAAGTTTGAGTTCGCCAAACAACAAAAGAGGCGCCCTCCCTTACCGGGAAGGCGCCTCTTCAAACAGGCTCAAATATCTTGAGGAGGCTCGTCGCTGGCGCCGATGCACGGCCGCCGCCGGCGTGTGCGATGCGCGCCTTGCTACTTGCCTTGCTTGGCCAGATAGTCCAGCTGGAACTCGTCCCACTCAAGGTTGCGCTTGAAAATCGCGATGCGCGCCTTGTCCTGGGGGTCGTTCTTCTTCTTGAGGTCTTCGATGAGCACGCGCAGGTTGTTCGCGTGGCTCTCGACCACCGTCCGGTTGATCTGGTCAGGCTCGACCCCAAATGACCCCAGCACCGTCAAGATGCCGTTGTACACCTGGGAAGCACCCTTAAAGAGCAAGAATTCCTTCTTCTGCGTACCCGCTTCGTCGAGGTTGACGGTGCAAAGACCACCGTCGCTGTGCAGGCCGAGCAAGAGCTCGTGGCCGGGCAGCACGCCGTAGTAGCCTTCGTCACTCGGCACGGACGCATAGTACACGTCGCCGTCGAATATCTTGGCCGTCGGTATGCAGATGACGCAGCGGAAGGTACCCATTATGCCTCATCCTTCTGCATGGCCTCATAGGCCGCGTAGACGTCCTCGATGGGGCCCTTGTTCTGGAAGCACTGCTCAGGGATGTGGTCGCACTTGCCGTCAAGGATCTCGGCGAACGAGCGCACGGTGTCCTCGATGGACACATACACGCCCGGCGTGCCAGTGAAGACCTCGGCCACGTGGAACGGCTGGCCCAGGAACTTCTGAATCTTGCGCGCGCGGTTGACCGTGAGCTTCTGGTCCTCAGACAGCTCGTCCATGCCCAGGATGGCGATGATGTCCTGCAGGTCCTTGTACTGCTGCAGAATCTGCTGAACGCCCACAGCCACGCGATAGTGCTCCTCGCCGACGATCTCGGGGTCGAGCGCGCGCGAGGTGGACTCGAGCGGGTCGACCGCCGGGTAGATGCCGAGCTCGGCGATGGAGCGCGACAGAACCGTCTTGGCGTCGAGGTGCGTAAACGTCGTAGCCGGCGCCGGGTCGGTCAGGTCGTCAGCAGGCACGTAGACGGCCTGCACGGACGTGATCGAGCCCGTCGTGGTCGAGCAGATGCGCTCCTGCAAGTCGCCCATCTCGGTTGCCAGCGTGGGCTGGTAGCCAACGGCGGAGGGCATGCGGCCCAGCAGAGCCGACACCTCAGAGCCCGCCTGGGTGAAGCGGAAGATGTTGTCGATGAACAGCAGCACGTCCTGGCCCTGGTCACGGAAGTACTCCGCCTCGGTCAGGCCAGCCAGGCCGACGCGCAGACGCGCTCCGGGCGGCTCGTTCATCTGGCCATAGACCAGGCAGGTCTTCTCGATAACGCCAGACTCCGTCATCTCCAGGTACAGGTCGGTACCCTCGCGGGTGCGCTCGCCCACGCCGGTGAACACCGAGGTGCCGCCGTGCTCCTGGGCGAGGTTGTTGATGAGCTCCTGGATGGTAACGGTCTTGCCAACGCCTGCGCCGCCGAACAGACCGGTCTTGCCGCCCTTGACATAGGGCTCGATCAGGTCTACGACCTTGATGCCCGTCTCGAACGTCTCGGTGGACGTGATCAGCGTGTCGAACGGGGGCGCGGGATGGTGGATGGGCATCCACTCGACGTCGGTCGGCATCGGCTTGCCGTCAACGGGCTCGCCCATGACGTTCCAGATGCGGCCGAGCGTCGACTGGCCGACCGGCATCATGATGGGAGAGCCGGTGTCAACGGCGTCCATGCCGCGGACCATGCCGTCGGTGGACGACAGCGCGACGGTGCGCACCAGGTCGCCCGGGAGATGCGTCTGCACCTCGAGAATAGTGCTGATGTGGCCCGCAGGCGAATCAGCGTCGACCGTCAAGGCGTTGTAGATGCTGGGCATCGCGTCAGGCGCGAACTCAACATCCACGACAGCGCCGACAATGCGGACGATGCGTCCCACGTTGCCGTCCGTGACAGGCCGAGAATTTTGAATATCGTCAAAATCAGCCATTATTCCTCCAATGCTGCAGCGCCGCCAACGATCTCGTTGATCTCGGTGGTGATGTTGCCCTGGCGTGCACGGTTGTACACGCGCGTCAACGTTGAGACCATCTCGTTAGCGTTGTCGGTCGCCGACTTCATTGCGTTGCGGCGAGCACCTTGCTCTCCTGCCGCCGAATCAAGCAGCGCATAGAAGTATGCGTTGCGCAGGTATTCCTTCATAAGCCAGTACATCACCGACTCGGCGTCGGGGACGAAGTCAGTGTCGCCAGGCAGCGACTCGTCGTCCCGCTCGCGGAACTGAAGGAAGATGTCTTCCTCCTTGTCCACCAGCCCGAGCAAGGATGCATAGCTTTCCTGCTTGATCGGCAGGATTTGGCGCTCAATGAGTATCTGTTCGGCAGCGTTTTTCGCATGGTTGTGGATGATGTATGCCTCATCGATCATATGGTCATCATCGTGGTAGCTGTTGCCAGTGTAGAGGGAAAGCTCGAGCGCTTCCTCGTGCACGGGGTCGGCGGAGAAGCCGGCAAACTCAAACACCGGCTTGATGCCGCGGTACGTGAAGTAGCCGATGGCCTTCTTGCCACAGGCTGCCACTTCCACCTCGATCCCCTGGCTTTCCTTCTCCTTGATGAGCTTCTCGGCATGGCGCAACACGTTGGTGTTGAAGCCGCCTGCCAAGCCGCGGTCAGACGTAACGACCGTAATCAGGCACCGCTTCACCTCGTCGTGCGGCTGGAGCAGCGGCTCCGACTGCAACGGGGCGTTGGGTGCGGTCGTCACGAGCATATCGGAAACAGCCCTCGTCCATGGGATGGCGCCTTCCATGCGCTCCGTGGCGCGACGAATCTTGGCAGCAGCGACCATTTCCATGGTGCGCGTGATCTGACTCGTCGACTTGACGGAGTTGATGCGCCTTTCTATGTCATGAAGGTTGGGCATTGTCTACCTCACCTTACTCGGTTGGCGCGAAAGCCTTCTTGAACGCGGATATCGCCTCGTTCAAGTCTGCCTTGATCTCGTCGGTCAGCTTCTTTTCCGTGTTGATGGCGTCCACGATGCTGGCATGCTTGGCACGCACGCAGTCCAGAAGCTCGGTGCGGAAGCGCACGACGTCATCGAGCGGCAGGTCGTCGAGGTAGCCCTCGTTGCCAGCATAGATGGCGATGACCTGCTCGGCCACGGGCATCGGGTTGTAGCGCCCCTGCTTCAAAAGCTCGGTCATGTGCGAGCCGCGGGTCAGCTGGTCTTGGGTCGCCTTGTCCAGATCGCTGCCGAACTGGGTGAACGCCTGCAGCTCGCGGTAGGACGCGAGGTCAAGACGCAGCGAGCCGGCCACCTGCTTCATGGCCTTGATCTGGGCGGAGCCGCCTACGCGGGATACGGAAATGCCCACGTCCACAGCAGGGCGCTGGCCCTGGAAGAACAGGTCGGTCTGCAGGAAGATCTGACCGTCGGTGATGGAGATC
>CAJUFC010000199.1 GCA_910585565.1 uncultured Eggerthellaceae bacterium
ACTACCTCGAGCCGGGCTGCCACGCCTACGACCCGCAGGAGGGCAACCTGAGCACGGTGAGCGCGAGCGGCAACGTCGACACATCCGCTGTCGGCGACTACGTCGTCACCTACACGGCCACGCTGGCCTCCGGGGCCGCAGCCACGGCCCAGCGCACGGTGCACGTCGTGGACAGCTTCGACGCGCTTGGCGGCAACGCGACCACGCTGCCCGTGCTCATGTACCACTACATCTACACCGAAAGCGCGCCGCCCGCCGAGATGAACACCAACTACCTGCTCGACACCAAGTTCGAGCGGCAGCTGCAATACCTCGTCGAACACGACTACTACTATCCCTCCTACCAAGAGATACGCGCCTTCGCCCAAGGGACGCACACCCTGCCTGCGCGCAGCGTCACGCTCACGTTCGACGACGGCGAGCAGGGCTTCCTGAAATACGGCACGCCGCTGCTCGAGCGATACCAGGTGCCGGGCACGTCGTTTTTGATCTGCACCGACGCCGACACCGAAGACAAGCTGCGCACCTATTCCAACCCGTACGTCTCGTGGCAGTCGCATTCCTACAACCTGCACCGCGCCGGGTCTAGCGTCGGGCGCGGCGGCATCATCCATGCGCTCACCACCGCCGAGATCGTCGACGACCTGAAGCAGGCCCAGGCCATCCTGGGAAGCACCGAGGCGTTCGCCTACCCCTTCGGCGACAACAACGAGAACGCCTGGGCCGCTCTGCAGGAAGCCGACGTCCTGTGCGGATTCACCATCGAGAACCGCCGCATACGCCCCAAAGACAACCCGGAGGCGCTGCCGCGCGTGCGCATATCGGGCGACTATGCGCAAGAGGGATTCGAATACCTCGTCGCCCCCAACAGCGGCGAGCAGTAAAGCCGCACGACCAAGGAGGCCCGCATGCCACCCGTCACATCAAACCCGCTGACGCCCGTTTTGGAGTGTCGGCAGCTGACCAAGGCCTACGGGGCCGTGCCCGCCCTGAGCGGGCTTACGCTTTCTGTTCCCCGCGGGCGCATCGTGGGGCTGCTGGGGCCGAACGGCTCCGGCAAGACCACGCTCATCAAGCTCATCGCAGGGCTTTTGACCCCCACTTCGGGTGACGTGCTCATCGCAGGCGCGCATCCCGGCCCCGAGACCAAGGCAATCGTCTCCTACCTCCCTGAGCGGCCCTATTTCAGCTCGTCGATGAAGGTGGATGCGTGCCTCGGCCTCTTCGCCGACTTCTACGCCGACTTCGACCGGCTGCTGGCGCAAGAGATGCTTGCGCGCCTCGGCATCTCGCCGAACATGCATATGGGCGCGCTCTCGAAGGGCATGAAGGAGAAGGTGCAGCTGACGCTCGTCATGGCGCGGCGGGCCGCGCTCTATCTCCTCGACGAGCCCATCGGCGGCGTGGACCCCGCGACGCGCGACTTCATCCTGAACACGATGATCGGGCAATACCATCGCGACGCCTCCATCCTGCTCTCGACGCACCTGGTCGCAGACGTCGAGGGCGTCTTGGACGACTTCATCCTCTTGCGCTACGGCACGCTGGCGCTGTATGCGCCTGTCGGCTATGCCGCAGAGCTGGGATACGAGAGCCTGGACGCTCTCTTCCGAAAGGAGTTCCGATGCTAGGGAAGCTTCTCGCCTACGACCTCAGGGCGCTTTCGCGCATACTCATCCCCGTGCACCTCGCGGCCATCGCGCTTGGCCTCATCGGGTCAGCCGCAGGCTTCATCGGGTTCTCCTCGTACGAGTTCCGCGACGCCATCGGCGGGTCGTCCTCATCGATAGCGACCGCAATCACCGGCATGGCCGGCCTCATGCTGCTGCTGTGCATCGTCGCCTTGTTCAGCTGCTGCATCGCCACGTTCGTCATCGTCTTGGTGCGCTTCTACCAAAACCTCTTCACAGACGAGGGCTATCTGACGCTCACGCTGCCGGTCACGGCTGTCCAGCAGCTCACCTCAAAGCTGCTGGCAGGCATCATCTGGATGGTCATCGATGGGGTGGTCATGCTGATATGCTCGTCGGCCATGACGTTTGCCGGCTTTGGGTTCTCCGAGCTCCACGAGCTAAGCGACTGGATGCCCCTGTGGATGCTGAGCGTTGCCAGCGGAGACGTCCAAACGCTCATCGAGGGCGCCGTTACGCCTGCGTTGATCATGGTGTGGGCGCTGCGCTGCGTCCTGCTCGCGGCCTCGACGCTCCTCATCGCGTATGCCGCGCTCACGCTGGGCGCATCGGTGGCCGCGCGCCACAAGGTCGTTGCCGGCATCGCCTTTTTCGTCGGCATCAACTGGGCCATCAGCCTCATCGGCGGCACGATGAACATCCTTGCCCTCGTGGCGCTGTCATGGGATTCCACCTCGATGCTGTCGCTTGCGTCAGGGCTACAGCTCTTCCTCCAGATCGCCGCCGGCACAGGAGGCTGGTTCCTCTGCGTCTATTACCTCAAGAACAAGATTAACCTGGCCTGACAGGCGGCGCAGGGACAGTTCGCGCCGCACGATAGCCTGCACGCAGGGCGCGCCGTCATGAGGGCATGGCGGCGCGCCCTGTTCATTTTCTTTCCAACAAGTCTGCCATTAACTGTATATATGTGTTAATATACTGTTTATATAGAGTATATACACTATGGTCAGGCAGAGGGACGCCTCCGCCTGACGGCTCGCAGGGCGCGAGCGAGCCCTTTGAGCTCCTTGCGCCCTACCAGAAAGAGGCATGTTGGAACTACTCATATCGAACACAAGCGCACTGCCCATCTACGACCAGATAGCGCAGCAGATCAAAGACGCCATCCTCAGCGGCGAGCTCGAGGCAGGAACGCTGCTTCCGAGCATCCGCTCGCTGGCGAACGACCTGCACATCAGCGTCATCACCACCAAGCGCGCCTATGCCGACCTCGAGCAAGCGGGGTTCGTGGAAAGCGTGCAAGGCAAGGGCACCTTCGTCGCCGGAGGCAGCCTCGAGATGCTGCGCGAGGAGCGGCTGCGCTCCATCGAGGAACGGCTGTCCTCTACCGTTGCAGAGGCGAAGGCGGCCGGCGTCTCAAAAGCGGAGCTGCATGACATGATCGACCTTTTGATGGACGAGTAGCGCTTGGGAAAGCAAGGATCATGGAACCTTTGATACGCGCAACCAACCTGACGAAGCGCTATGACGGCTTCGCCCTCGAAGACGTCTCGCTTGTCGTCGAGCCAGGTTTCGTCGTTGGCCTCATCGGGCCGAACGGCGCCGGCAAGACCACCCTCCTGAAATCCATCCTCGGGATCGTCGAGCCCGACGCAGGGTCCATCCGCCTGTTTGGCGAGCACCTTGACTCCGCAAACGCGCCAGCGCTCAAGCAGCGCATCGGCGTGGTGTTCGACACCTGTCCGTTCCTCACGACGATGCGCGTGAGAGACGTAGCGAGGCTGGGAGGCACATCCTTCGACGCATGGGACGCCCCCTTCTTCGATGACCTGTGCAAGCGCTTTGGGCTCGATGGCAAGAAATACGCGAAGGACCTCTCCCGCGGCATGGGCATGAAGCTCTCGCTCGCCTTTGCCCTGGCGCATCACCCCGAGCTCTTGATCTTGGACGAGGCGACAGCCGGGCTCGACCCGCTGGCGCGCGACGAGATGCTCGACCTGTTGCGCACGTTCATGGAAGACGAGCAGCACGGCATCCTGATCGCCACGCACATCACCACCGACTTGGAAAAGATCGCTGACGTGATCGCGTGCATCGATGGCGGACGCATCCTCTTCACGGCGGAACGGGACGTCATCTGCGACGCAGCTGGCATCGCCCATTGCCGCACGGCCGAGCTTACGGCGATTGCTGACAGCGCGTTTGCCAGCCAGAACGCCAGCCTCAAGATGATGCGCCGCAGCCTCGGCACCGATGTGCTCGTGCCGGACCGCCTCGCCTTCGCGCAGGCGTTTCCCGACATCTCGGTCGAGCGCGTCTCCATCGAAGACTACATGGCTTTGACGCTGAAGGGGGAATCCCTATGAAGGCAATGATATTCTCCGACCTTGTCACGTCCAAGAACGCCTTCGCGCAGCTCGTCGCATTGTCGGCCTTTGCTGCCGTCATCATCGGCATCAGCACCGGCATGCTTGTCACCTGCGTCTGCTGCATCGCGGCCATGGTGCCGTTCATGTACCTGTTCAGCATCTCTGCCTATGACGAGCAAAACGGCTGGGAGCGCTTTCGGCTCACCCTGCCCATCAGCAAGCCGCAAGTGGCTTATGGGCGCTACGCCAGCATGGCCATCATCATGGTTGCCACTCTCGCCATCTCGACCTTGCTCGGGCTTGTCATAGGCGTCGTGGCCGACGTGCTGCCTGCGGGTCTGGCGCCCGAAGAGCTCAAGCTGTCTGCCTGGGGCGTGCCAACCGTCATCGGCGCAGGCGCATTCGCGCAGGTCGTCATCTTGTTGGCCGCGTCGCTCTCGCTGCCGTTCATCATGCGCTTCGGCATGACCAAAGGCTCGCGCCTCGTCCCCATCGTCTTGCTGGTGGCTTTTTGCACCGGAGCTGCCTTCTTCGGCACCAGCGCAGAGACAGCCGACGTGCTTGCCGTGTTCGGCGGCGGCGAGAGTGGTCTTGCCGCCATAGGCACCATCCTCGGTGTTGTCGCCATCGTGCTTTATCTGGCAAGCGCCACCTTGTCAGCACGCCTCTACGAGCGACGCGAGCTATAGGGCCATGTCGGGCGGGTCAGGTGGAGCGAGTCTCAGGTGGAGCGAGTCAGACGGACGGCCCTCCTGGCTCGCTCGTTGCGTGCGACCCGCCTGAGTCGGGGGGCCGTTCAGCCATCCCCATGACTCGTCCACTGCGGCCTGCCTTCCTTCAGAGGAAGTCGACCACGCCGCAGTGGGTGTGGTAGATGGCGCCGCAGATGACAAGGCTGCTCGTGCGCTCGAGGGCAGCCAGCTCGGGCATCGCGCGCAAATCGGACATGGCCGCCTCCACGTTGCGGACGCTGGCCTCGTACGGGTCGCGCTCATCCCCGATCGCCGCTGCGATGCGCTCGGTCAGCGGCGCGACCGGCCCCGATTCGCCCTCGAGCGCCGCCTTGATCGCGCCGCAGTGGGTATGCCCCAGCACCAAGAGGAGCCGGGTATGCAGATGTTCGCAGGCATACAGCGCGCTGGCCGCCTCCAGCGGTCCCACCACGTTGCCCGCCACGCGCACCACGAACAGCTCGCCCAAGCCTGCCATGAAGATGTGCTCAGGCACGACGCGCGAGTCGGCGCACGTGATGATCGCGGCAAAGGGCTGCTGCCCATTCTCGAAGAGGTCGCGGATGCGCTCGGCCGACAGGTCGCGCTCGTGGTCTAAAGCCTCGACATAGACGCGATTGCCGTCCTTCAGACGCCCAAGCGCCTCGCCTGGCGTCACATGCGCATCAGCATCGAAATCATCAGCCGTATAAAGCTGCCCGCGGCCCGTTGCCGCAAGGCACTCCTCCCCCGCAGGCTCACCTGCGCCCATCTGCATACCGCACCGTCCTTTCCCGATCGTTCGCCTTCTCGCCCCTGCCACTGTCGAGCCGAAGCCGCCGCCAAGCTCCACACCACAGCGTAGCAGCGCCTCATGCGGCCCGGCACGCGCATCCGCCCGTGCCGCACCCCGGCCGTTAGAGCGCCGTGCCTCGCTTGGGGCGATAGAGCCTCGACACGTCGACGCCCTCGTGCTCGAGCAGCCAGAGCTTCTTGTCCAAGCCGCCCGCATATCCCGTGAGACTGCCGTCAGCGCCCACGACGCGATGGCATGGCACGATGATGCTGATGGGGTTGTGGCCGACCGCCCCTCCCACCGCGATGGGTGCCGAGCTCGCCTTGCCTTGGGCTCGGGCGACCTCCTGGGCGATCTCGCCGTAGGTCGCCAGCTCCCCGTAGGGAATCTGCTTCAAGCAGTCCCACACCAGCTGCCGAAAGTCGCTGCCAACCAGCTCAAGCGGCAGCTCCCCTGGCGCTGGCCGCTTGCCGGCAAAGTATGCATCCAGCCACGCCACCGCCTGGCTGATGACCTCGTCCGCGTCGCTTTTCGCTTCGACCGCGTCCGCTGGCACGCCGGCCGCGAAGTGCTTTTGCCCCTCAAGCCACAGCCCGCGCAACGCACGTCCGTCGCTCCAGAGCGTGATGTGCCCCACCGGAAAGTCGCCCCCATGCGTGACGATGCGCATCTCGCCGCATTCTGTCCCCTGAGCTTGCGCCATAGCGCAAACACCTCCTTGCGTTCGTCCATCTCGTCAGCCATATGTTCCCATGGTGCCACAAAGACGAGATCGCCGCCATCATGCCACGCCTCTCCGACGACACGCGGCACGATGGCTGGGCAAGGGCAAGAGCACAGGGTATGAGCACAGGGGACGGTTCTATGTGCCTCTGCTTAAGAGCACAGGGGACGGTTCTATGTGTTAGCCTCCGTCTGCATCTGAACACAGAGGTCGTGAGAGCGGGCTAACACATAGAACCGTCCCCTGTGCTTTGTGCTGTGCTTTGTGCCTCTGCTTGATAACACATACGCCGGCAAAGCGATGTCTGCGGGGCCATGCATGAGGCGCTGCTATGATGCGATTCTATTAACCGGTAGCAACTACCGCAAAAAGGGCTTTCTGGAAGGGGTCGAAAACATGTCCCAGGCATACACCATGAAGCAGGCATGCGAGGAAACGGGGCTGTCGTATGAGACGCTTAAGTTCTACTGCAACCAGGGGCTCGTTCCCTATGTAATGAGAGACGCCAACAACCGCCGCGTGTTCGACAAGCACGCCGTGGATTGGATCAAGGGCCTCGGCTGCCTGAGGCGGTGCGGACTGAGCATTCGCGAGATGCAGGAATATCTCGGGCTGTGCCTTCAGGGCCCGACAAGCATTCCCGAACGAAAGGAGATGCTCGCCGCAAAGCGGGTCGCGCTCGAGGAAAAGCTTGCTGAAGTGACGGCGAGCATCGACTACATAGATTGGAAGCAAGGATTCTACGACGATGTGCTCGCCGGCAAGACCGAGTACGTCAGCAGTCTCGTTCCGCCCGCGTGACGACAGGGCTGCGCTTGACCGGTAGTTGCTACCGATGAGTATCATGTCGCAGGGAAAACCACTCATATCAGGGAGGCACCGATGCTGACGAACGATTTTCTGGGCGACGAGATAGCACGACTCGGGTTTGGCGCGATGCGACTGCCGGTGACAGACGGCGACAGCTCGCACGTCGACCAAGCGCATACGGAGGCGATGGTGGATGCGGCCCTCGCTGCGGGCGTGAACTACTTCGACACCGCCTACCCCTATCACGGCGGCGTCTCCGAGCTGACCCTGGGGCGCGCTCTCGCACGCCATCCGCGCGAGAGCTTCTATCTGGCTACAAAGTTCCCCGGCCATCAGGTGGCCGACAGCTACGACCCAGCCCCTATCTTCGAGGAACAATTGCAAAAGTGCGGGGTGGGCTATTTCGACTTTTACCTGCTGCACAACATCTATGAGGCATCCCTTGGCGTGTACACCGACGAGCGATGGGGCATCGTCGAGTACTTCATCGAGCAGAAGCGGCGCGGACGCATCCGCCATCTTGGGTTCTCCTGCCACGGGCGTACCGACACGCTGGCTGCGTTCCTCGAGTACGGCGCGCGGAAATACGCCGAGCTAGCGGTAGCCGACCCCGGCGCTGCGGCCCTCTTTGCAGGCGACAACGTCATGGAATTCTGCCAGATACAGCTGAACTACCTCGATTGGACGCTGCAAGACGCGGCGGCCAAGACCGCGCTTCTGGAAGATGCGAGCATGCCGATCGTGGTCATGGAGCCGCTGCGCGGCGGCAAGCTGGCCGTGCTGCACGACGACCAGATGGCACGTCTGCGAGACAAGGCGCCCGATCGAACAGCGGTGGAGTGGTCGTTCCGCTGGCTGCAGGGCATCCCGGCGGTGAAGGTAATCTTGAGCGGCATGTCCAGCGTCGAGCAGGTCGAGGAGAACTGCCGCGCGTTCCGAGATTCAGCCCCGCTCGACGAGGCACAAGAAGGCCTCCTGATGGCTGTGGCCGAGTCCCTCAAGAGCGGCGTGCCATGCACGGCGTGTCGCTACTGCACCGATTCGTGCCCCCAAGGAATAGACATTCCCCTGCTTCTGGCCACCTACAACGACATGCGATTCGATGCGAGCTTCACGGTATCCATGCAGATGGACGCGGTGCCCGAAGGCAGGAAGGCACAGGATTGCATCGGCTGCGGCGCTTGCGCGCGCCTGTGTCCGCAAGGCATCGACATCCCCCGCTCCTTGGCCGAGCTGTCCGCCACGCTCGACACCATGCCGAAGTGGACCGACCTCTGCCGCCAACGAGCCGAAGCCGCCGCCAAGCTCCGCACCACAGCGTAACAGCGTAACACAGGGGACGGTTCTGTAACACAGGGGACGGTTCTGTGTGTCAACGCATCTATTGACACACAGAACCGTCCCCTGTGTTATGCCCTGTGTTATGCGTTACAAAAGGCATCCCCGGTAACTATATGATGATGTCAAATAATTGAATATGTCTTGCATGGCCATCGACGGACTGCTTAAATAGGGACAGCAACTCTGCTCTTGCCTGCGTGACGGCAAGAGACGTCGTCCGCATCACGCAAGGGGTGAGTAATATGTCGTCTTGTGCTCCCATAGGCCAAAAGCGCCGGCTCTTCAAGGATGCTGGCCGAGCGTGCCCTCTCGACTATCGCATCTCCCCCACCGCATTCGCTGGCACGCCCGAGCTCAGCTGCGAGGTGCTCTACGTCGTCGGGGGCCTCTACGGCAATCCCTTCGCCGCAGCCGCCATCGATGCGCTCGTGGCGTCAGAGGCCGACCGAGACACGCAGGTCGTCCTCAACGGCGACATCCACTGGTTCGACAAGACCGCCGCCAACTTCGCCGACATCGAGCGACGCATCGAACGCTACGTCCCTCTCGTAGGAAACGTGGAGGCAGAGCTGCGGCGGCAAGAAGACGTCGGCGTCGGGTGCGGGTGCGCCTACCCCGACTGCACGCCTGACGACGCCGTCGCGCGGTCGAACCGCATCCACAAGATGCTCTCGTTCGCCTTGGAAGCCAACCCCGAGCTAAAGGGCCTCCTAGACAGGCGCCCCTCTACCCTCCTCGCCAGCGTCTGCGGCAGGCGCGTCGCCATAACGCACGGCGACGAAAAGCTCTTGGGCGGATGGGACAACTCGCGCGAGTCACTGCAAGACATCCTGCGCCAAGACGAGGTCGACACGTTCATGGCCGCCTGCGACCTCGACGTGTTCACCACCACCCACACATGCGCGCCGGCCGCCATCAAGCTGGCACGAGGCGTGGTCATCAACAACGGCGCCGCCGGGCTGCCGAACTTCGCCGGCGAGAACTTCGGGCTGTGCGTCCGCATCGCCTGCTGCCCGCGCGAAGACGCGCTCTTTGGATGCGAGCTGGATGGCCTGTTCGTCCAGGCCGTCCCGGTGCGCTACGACCACGACGCCTATCTCGCTTGGTTCGACGAGCTTTGGGACAGCTCCTCGCCGGCTGCCCTCTCCTACCGAGACCGCATCGCAGCGGGTCCCGTCGACGAGATAAAAAGCTCGCTGCTCGGCGGATTCAAGCTGGGGGCGACCGGACGAGCCGAGCTGCGGGAGCGCCAACGCGCCCAGCAACAGCGCGAAGGGGGCGAAGGGGGCATCCCGCGCGCGACCGAGACAGACGTAAGAGTGGCCCTCGAGCGCGTCCTCTATTTCGAAGACATGATCGACGACGACCGCGCACGGGTCACCGAGAATGAGATTCATACCCTTCAGGCCAACATCACGGCCCGATGCAACCTCGCATGCACCCATTGCCACGTGCGATCGACGCCAGCCAGGACCGAAGCAATGAGCCACGAGGTGCTCGACGCGATCTTGAAGGTGCTCAAGGACCGGAAAATCCAGACCCTGGACGTGACCGGAGGCGCGCCGGAGATGCACCCCGAGTTCGAGTGGTTCTTGCGCGAGGCAGCAGCGATCGCACCCAACATCATGGTTCGGTCAAATCTCGTCGTGCTGCAAGAGGCACCCTACGAGCGCTTCATCGACCTGTACGACGAGCTCGAGGTGGAGCTGGTCGCCTCCCTGCCGAACGTGTTCGAGGCAGAGTCCGACGCGCAGCGCGGGCGCAAGACGTTCGACGCCACCCTCGAGATGCTGCGAAGGCTGAACGAGCGCGGCTACGGAATCGACAAAAGGCACGTGCTGGACGTCGTGTTCAACCCGCAGGAGCCGGTCCTGCCGCCCGAGCAAGAGCGTCTCGAGGACCTGTATCGGCGGCGCCTGGGCAACCTCGGCATCGCGTTCGACCGCCTGTTCGCCGTCACTAACAACCCCATCGGACGCTACGGCGCGAGCCTCCTCGACGACGGCCTGTTCGAGGACTACATGAACCTGCTCCTGGATGCGTTCAACCCCGACACGTGCCCCGACCTCATGTGCCGCCATCAGATGACGATCGGCTGGGACGGCACCGTCTACGACTGCGACTTCAACCACGTGATGCGGCTCGGCGCCTGCGCGTCAGCCCTTCCGGACGGGGACCTGACACGCGCTCAGGTGGACTACGCTCTCCTGAGCGACGAGGGGCGCGCACGCTCCATCTTCGACTATGCCCGCGATGCCACGCTCCCGCTTCGCCGAGCGATCGTGTTCGGCAACCACTGCTATGCGTGCGCCGCAGGGCTGGGATCAAGCTGCGGGGGAACGCTCGTCCAGGCGTAACGGCGCTACGGCTGACACACCCTGCCGACCGCGCCCGCTCCCAGCCAGCCGCCGTCTCCCGCGCCGCTCACCGACGCTCGCCATTTATGTGACACAGTCTATTATTAGATATAGACTAATATATGAGCATACCAATCAAGAAGGGCATAACGATGGCCGCAGCCCCCTTGCATCCCTCCGCAAGAGAGCTGCGGCCAGAGGCATCGAAGCCCCGAGCTCGAAAGGAAGCGCAATGACCGACTGGACAGGAATTCTCTTCTGGGGCTTTTTAGTGGCGTATGGCGTAGCCATGTTCCTCATCTCGCCGAAGACGGTTACCGTAGGCGGCTTCTTCCGCGGGGAAAACCGCCACGGCAAGGACGCCAACCCGTGGATGATCATGGCATCGGTCTTTATCGCCTGGATCTTCGCGAAGTCCGTCACGAACGCAGCCAACATGGGCGCTGACTTCGGCATCGTGGGCGGCATCGGGTATGCCGTGTACTGGCTGTGCATCCCGCTTACCGGCTGGGCGCTCTATCGGCTGCGCCGCCGCTTCGGCGCCACGGGCATGGTGAGCTTCCTGACCGAGCACTACGGCATCGCCGCGGCGTTTTGCTTCTCG
>CAJUFC010000200.1 GCA_910585565.1 uncultured Eggerthellaceae bacterium
ATCTTTTGCTCAGTCGCTTCGCGACACCTTGACTCTCGCTGTTCGCGGTGGGTATCTAACGATACACCGCGAATCGAACCAAGGCTGCTCATCGTCCACTCCAAAAGCTAAGCCGCAGCGATTTGAAAAATCGCCACGGCTTAACTGGCGGAGGAGTAGGGATTCGAACCCTAGATACCCTTGTGGGGTATACTCACTTAGCAGGCGAGCACCTTCGGCCTCTCGGTCACTCCTCCGCGCGTTTGACAATGGTACATGAGCGCGGCGAAAAGTTCAATGCAAACGAGCCCCAACGCACCATAAAAATGCAGAGCGCTAGATCATCGACAGGTCGAACTCTATGCCGTCGCGCTCGCATTGTAGCTTTTTGCGCGTCATCATGCAGATGGAGATGACGCCCACCCCCGAGGGATGCAAGAAATACTGCTTGTAGCCGCAGTTGCCGTATCCGCTGCACGAGCGGCACTTGATGTCATTGAGATCAAATCCGTCGATGATGTCGTCGGTGAGCGTGCGCATGTTAGCAGCAGCGGGTCGCTTCTTTGGCGCTTCTGACATGTTGACCCCCATTCGAGGCGTGTTTTGCGTTGGAGAGCTTTCGCATAGAATACACTTTTACGAGCAGCAAAATCAAACTCTCAAGGCGGAAGCGTGAACGACGACGATTACATGCGCATGGCGCTCGCCGAAGCGCGAGCAGCGGGTGCGATAGGCGAGGTCCCGGTGGGGGCCGTCATCGTGCATGCGCCGTACGATGCGGGAACGAGGCGCCCCACGGGCGAGCCACGCGTGATAGCCACTGCGCACAACCTGCGCGAAACGAAGCGAGACGCATCCGCGCATGCCGAGTTTCTGGCGATGCAGGCAGCCATGGAGGAGCTTGATGCCTGGCGGCTGGCGCAATGCACGGTCTACGTGACGCTCGAGCCCTGCCTCATGTGCGCAGGACTCATGCACCAGGCGCGCGTGGAGCGCTGCGTCTTTGGGGCGCCCGACCCGAAGGGCGGCGCCTTGGGCACGCTGTATCAGGTGCACGCCGACGAGCGGCTGAACCACCGGTTCGCGGTGACCCCAGGCGTGCTCGAAGACGAATGCGCAACGCTCTTGCGAGACTTCTTTAGGGAAAGGCGGCGCTCATGACCCCAGGCGCGACCAACATGACAGACACGGAAAGCGCGGCGGCCACGGCGGCCACATCCGGTGCGACGTGCACGGCAGCCACATCCGGCTCATCTGCCCCTGGCGGCCCCATCACCGCGGCGACGCACGTCGACATGATGGCCGAGGCGCGCGAAGCGCAGTGGAGCGCTGCGGCGTTTTTGGGCCCGGAGGCCATCCGGCTCGTGGCGCCCGCCAAAGTCAATCTGTTTTTGGGGGTGGGCAAGCCTCGCGACAGCGGCTATCACGACGTGACGACCGTGATGCATGCCCTGGCCCTGCGCGACATCCTCTATATGAACTGCACGCCTGCCGACGAGGCCGCCGGCGAAGCGCAGCAGACGGCCCCAACGCCTGACGGCGCAGCGGCAACCAGCCAGACGACGCCCGCGCCAGACAGCAGCAACGCCGAGTGGGCCGGCCCCGCACGCTCCATCGTCGTGCGCATCGACGTGGCCGACAAATCTGGCGCTGGCGCCACCGCCCCCGTTGGCGCCGACGACACGACGGCCGACCGGCCCCACACAGCGGTCGGCACCAAGAAGACGCCCATTCCCGTGGCTGACAACCTGGCGTTCAAGGCGATCGACGCCCTTGCCCACGAAATCGGCTACGTCAAGCCTGCCGCCATCGACATCCGCATCGAGAAGAACATCCCCTTGCAAGCAGGTCTTGGCGGCGGCTCCGCTGACGCAGCTGCGGCCCTCATCGGCGCAGCGCATTTTTGGGACGTCGATCCTTCGGGGCCGACGCTCGAGCGGGTGGCCTCCTCCCTCGGCGCTGATGTCGCCTTCTTCCTCAAAGGCGGTTGCGGCCTCTTCACCGGCATCGGCGAGCGGTGTGAGCGCATGCTCGACCCGAGAAAGGACGCAGTATTGCTGGTGAAGCCGGCAGCGGGTGCCCCCACGAAGGCCGTCTATGAGGCATTCGACCAGCATCCCTGCCCTATCCCGGCGGAGATGATCGCCCGCGCAAGCGACGCGCTCGTTGCGCGCGACGTGCCGCTTTTCAACAATCTCACGTCGGCGTCCGAGTCCTGCCTGCCCGAGCTCGGCGACATCATACAATGGCTGAAGGCGCAGATTGGCGGCGATGCCGGCGACGAGCGCGTCTTGCTCTCTGGCAGCGGCTCTGCCGTCTTTGCCATATGCGCAAGCGCCGACGAAGCCGTGAGGCTGGCAGCCGAAGCCAGCAAGCGCGGGCTGTGGGCGCGCGCCACCTCGTTCTCGCCGCTGCGCGCCGTCATGATTGGTTAGGAACGCCGACATGGTCAGATTGCTCGTCATACTCAGTCGCAGCCTGCCGCTCGTCATCGCGCTGGCGATCCTGGCTGTCGCAATCTACTTCTTCGTCTCGTGGCGGCATTCCCCCACGCGCGCCAAAGAGATGCTGATCAAGGTCTTCCTCGTCGTCTGCTCGGCCATCGCGGTGTTCTTCGCGCTCGCCAGCATCTATGCCATCCTCGACAACAACGTACCCGTGCTGGAGCTCGCGGCCTCATGCGCGGTCGTCGGCGCTGTCGGGCTCATCATCACGCTCATCTGCCGGCACTTCTTCAAAAAGCACCACCCGCACTACAAGAAGCCGACGAACGCCAAGGCCACGCCCGTTTCCAACAAGCCCGACATGCTGAGCGCCATCACGCGCATCCTGAATTACATCAACGACCATCGCCAGCGCTAGCTGGCATGCGCGCCGGTTGCGGACGCACAGAACACGCCGGTGTGCTATCCTGTTCGCACGCGGAGGAATGGCCGAGTGGTTGAAGGCGGCAGTCTTGAAAACTGTTGTGCCGAAAGGTACCGTGGGTTCGAATCCTACTTCCTCCGCCACCTTCCAAATCTTACGTTTCTCAGTTTGCCATCAACTGCATCATGCCTTCGTCGCGATGTAGGACGAGAACCCACAGGGGTTCGATTGCGGGTGTAGCCTGAAAGGCGGAACACCCGCAACCGCGAGGGTCAAGGCTTGCGCAGCAACCGCGCAGCGGCTTGGCCTTGACGCGAGCGATTCCTACTTCCTCCGCCACCTCGTCCGATTCCGCATCTTCTTTATGCGGCCGCCTGCTCCTTGTTTCCGCGGGCAGATAGCTTAGTGAATATGAATGCGGCGGCAGCCACAAGCACGAGACCGAGCACAAGCGATATCCACGGAGACTTCGTGAAGCCGGCAACGATATAGCCGATGAAGGAGCACACCATGACGAGGGTCGCGTACGGAATCTGCGTAGCAACGTGACGCAGGTGGTTGCACTTGGCGCCCGCAGACGACAGGATCGTCGTGTCCGAAATCGGAGAAATGTGGTCGCCATAGACCGAGCCAGCCAAGGTCGCGCCCACAGCCACGAGGAACAGTGGGTCGTCAGAGGCAAACACGCCGACCACAATGGGCATCACCAGCGCGATGGAGCCCCACGACGTGCCCATCGCAAAGCCGATGAATGCCGTCACCAAGAACAGCACGGCAGGCAGGAAGTCGAGTCCCACGCCGAGGCCGTTCAGGAACCCAGCCACGAAGTCGCCCGTGCCCAGCAGATAGCGGCACGTGCCGCCCAGGCTCCATGCCAAAACGAGAATCATGATGGCGCCGATCATCGAGCGCACGCCCTCGCTCATCCCCTCGACGAAGCCGCCGAGCGACATGAGCTTGCGCGGCAGAAACATGATGCCCGCGATGATGATGGCTACGAACGAGCCGATGCACAACCCGCCGACCGGGTCTTCGCCGATGGCGGTCGAGAAGTCGACGCCCGCGAAGAAGCCGCCCGTATACATCATGCCCAGGATGCTGAAGATGATGAGGCACAGGATGGGGATGACCAGGTCGGTCACATGGCCCTTCGTGCTGATGGCGAGGCCCTTGTAGTCCTCCAGCTCGTCGCTCACGAGCGTCTTGACGTCGGCAGACTCCATCACCTGCGGCGCCAGCTCGGGCACGTGCGTGTCGATGTCGGCCGTCTTGCCTACGCCGCTTTTCGCCGCCTTCTCCAGCCGAGACCCCGATGCGGGGATGCGCGTCAGCTCCTCGGTGGCATCGATGCCGGCCTCGTATTCCTCCTGCGCCTTCCTCATCGGGCCGAAGTCGAAGCCCGTTATCAACATGAAGAACACGAAGAACACCGTAAGCAGCGCATACAGGTTGTAGGGAATCGAAGCGACGAACGTGTCAAAGCCGTTCTCGCCCAGATAGCCGGAGACGGCGACGGCCCACGACGACACCGGCGCGATGATGCAGATGGGCGCCGCCATCGAGTCGATGATCCACGCCAGCTTCTCGTGGCTCACGCGGAAGCGGTCCGTCACCGGACGCATGACCGCACCGACGGTCAGGCAGTTGAAGTAGTCGTCCACGAAGATGAAGATGCCCAAGATGGCGGTCAGGATCTGCGCCGAGCGCGGCCCCTTGATGTGCTTGGCGACCCATTGCGCGTAGGCACGCGAGCCGCCAGCGATGGCAATGACCACAGTGAGCGCGCCCAGCAGCGCCAAGAACAGCAACAGCGCCGCGTTGCCGCCGATCTGCTCGGCCATCATCTGCGGCACCATGCACAAAGCGTCAATCCCTTGCTCCACGCCGACGCCGTTCAGCGAGAACTGATAGATCACCATGCCGACGAACACGCCAACGGTCAGCGAGGAATAGACCTCTTTGGTGACAAGCGCCATCACGAGCGCCAAGATTGGCGGAATAATCGACCACGCCCCGGTCGAGATAAGGTCAAAACCCTCCATGAGCCTTCTCCATCTAGCCTGAAAACATATACGCACTAGTATATTTCTCGGCCAGCGCCCCGGAAGGCACTTTTCGCTGACGTGCAGCTCTTGCGGCCATAGGCGCACAGGAACACGCCGAAACGAACCGAAACGACATGTCCCGCCAAAGGGGGATGTCATCGCTGCCGCGCCACCGACGGTCATCCGTGCCCCGACGGTCTCTTTCGCCATCCCTCGCCGCCGTGCGGCCGCGCACACCTGAACCCCTGTGAGGTTCAAATGGAGTTTGGAACGCCGGCCGTCGCGTCGGCTACCTTTATATACGGACACTCGCAGACGCGAGCCGGCAGCCTATGCGATGGTCGTGCGCTTCTCGCTTCCGTGAACCGGACCGCTCGGGAAAGGCCGCGCACTCCCCTTGCCAAGGAAGCGCCTCCCCCGAGCCCGCCGGATCTCCGCGAGCGTGTATTCGGACGCCCAAAACGCCCTACGTGTCTCTAGCGCCTTGCGGGCCTCTTGAGCAAGCAGGCCCCCATGCGCCTCGCAGGCCCTCATGCGTTTGCGGCCCACGCCCCCGCACCCCCGCTTCCGCAGAGAGCCGAGAGCGCCTCACTCTCTCTCGACGAGCTCCCTGCCGGCCCAGGCGCATTTGTAGCGCAGCTGGCGGACGAGCTCGGTCTCGGCAGGCGTGCGCTTGGCTTTCGCGCAGCCCTCGATGACGATTGTGCCGCTCTCGCGCACGAGGCGCGCCGTCAGCTGATCCGTATGAGTCCTCAGGCGGTCGCGCTCGCGAGCAACGAGGCGACCGAGCTTGTCTTTCTGGCGCAGGTATCGCGCAGACGCGGCTCGGTTCTCCTGAGGTGGCCGCCTCCGCGCGAGGCGGCGCCGCTCGCGCCGAATGCGCCTCGCGAGCGCGGCATCTTGGACAGCCGCCTCCAAGGCGGTCCCCACGGAAGCCAGCTGCACCGTCGCCACCTGGTCAGCGGGCGGCAGCTCGCGCACCGGCACGCCCCTGCACAACACCGACGCCCACCAACGGCCCGCCGCATCCACGCTCACCGTGCACGACACCGGCGTGCCCTCCATCTCGCGCCAGACGCTCGCGCCCACCCAGCCCACCTTGGCAAAGCGCATGCGCCGGCGCTGGATGTCGGCCATCCTCTTGAACGCCAGCGTCGCGGAATCCCGGTCGCCCCGCTTCTTGAACCGCGGAAACCCAGCGCCTCCGGCCGCCTTGCCGGCCTGCGCCAGCCGATAGAAGCGGCGAAAGGCCACGTCCAGGTGCTGCAGCTCATAGACGAGCGCGGTGGCATCCACGTCCTTGAGAAACGCATGCCCATCCGCGTCAAGCCGCTCGCGCTTGAGCGCCGTCAAGGCCCGCCCCTGCTCGAACCGACCCGGAAGCGTCACCACAGGGTCTGCCTTGCGGGCCTCCCACGCGTCGATGCGCTCCTGCAGAAAGTGGTTGTACACGAGCCGACAGCAACCGAACATGCGCCGGAAGTAGGCCTCCTGCTCGGCCGTCGGATACAGCCGGCATCGATATGCCTTGTAGACCCTCTTCGTCGCCATCCGTTGCCTCCTTCCGAAAATGAACAGGGGTCGGGGGTAGTGCTCATTTGCAATCACATAAAGCTCGCCATCGGGTCGGACCCCGGGTGCCCGCGCGCGTCGCATGGCCGCAACCCTGCGTCCCGAGGCATCGGCTCGGGGCGGAATCGCGCAGCGGCGCAGGCGGGTGGCCGGGGCCTTCCCGGCAGGTTCCGCCAGGCCTTGGGGACGGGGCGTGCGACCCAGTTGCCCCGTCCCTTTGAGTCATGCCTGCGCGGCGACGGTCACCTGGAGGCGGGTGATGGGTCGCTCGCCATCCAGGTCGGTGCGGACCTGGAGCTTGTCCGTCGGGATGGACAAGCCGAGCTCCAAGGGCAGGCGCTCGCTGGGATCGGCGCCCTGCCACGCCGGGTCGAACGCGGCGCCAGCGTAGCTGAACGCGGCCAGGCGGTAGGCGGCGCGCTCGGTCTCGCTGAGTGCATAAGCGCTTCGCCATGCTGAGCCGTCCGCGTCGCCCGCGAGCGGAAGCGTCAGCTTCGCCGCACCGGGGGCATCCGCCAGCAACGAGAGCCGTGTCGCGGAAAGCGCCGCCTTCCAAGCCGCCAACCTATCGGCCTCCAAGGCGCCTTCGGGCAGCGCGCCTGCCGGCAGCTCGAAGAATCCCTCGAGCTCGGACTGCTCGCTCTGCACCGCAAGGGCCTCCACTCCTACGGGGCGCACGGTCCGGCTCTTGAGCGCATACCGACCCATCTCGGGCGCCGTCACGGCCCCGCTCCCAGCATCCACCGCGAACCCGATGCCCACCGGCACGGTCACGTCAAGGCGCAAATCCCACTTGGCGTAGATGGTCGTGTCGGCATAGATGGCTGCCGCAGGGTCCCACTTCTCGCCGAGCAGCGCGCCTGGCGCAGCGCCCGCGGCACCCGAGCCGCCCGACTCACCCGGCCCAGCCGAGCCGTCGCCCGAGCCGCCCGTGTCGCCCTCAGGGTCGCCCTCAGCCGGCAGATACCAGCCACCGAACTGCCACCCCGACTGTTTGGGATTCGTCGGCACGTCCTCAGGAGCCACCATCGAGCCCTCTAGCACCTGTATCTCGATGTGGTCGAGTCCCGACTCGTCGAACTGGCCGCCATTCGCGTCGAACGTCACCGTCAGCTTCGGCTTCACCTTCCAGCCGGCATACAAAACGGTGTCCCCCGTGATGGGCGTCGCGAAGTCGAACACGCCAGCCTCGCCAGCCGCAGCCGCGCTGTCGGCATCGACATACCAGTCAACGAAGTTGTATCCGTCCTTCGTCGGCGCAGACGGCCTGATCGCGCAGGCGCCCTCGCGCACCGACTGGCGCGCCACCGTGCTGCCGCCCTGCGTGTCGAACGCGACGACATAGCTCGTGACGGGGCTTCCCGCATCGCGCTTCCAGCCGGCATAGACCGTCGTGTCCGCCGTGATCGGCGTCGCGAAGTCGAACGGCCTCATGCACATGCTGTCGGCATACCAGCCATCGAACGTGTATCCGTTCCGGGTTGGGTCGTCAGGACGCGCAGCCACGCCGCCCGTCGTCGTGTCGATATACTGCGGCTCCACCGCACTGCCACCGCGCGAGTCGAATGTCACCGTCCAGTAGTCGCCCTCGGGTGGCGGCAGCGGCTCCCACTTGGCCCAGAAGTGCTGCTCGCCCTCGGCAAAGCGGCTGATGAAGTCAACCGGATCGCCAGCAGGTCCGCCCTCTTCCGTCCAGCTGGCATACCAGCCAGCAAACTCATAGCCCGGGCGTGTCGGCGTCGGCAGGTCAAGGCCCTTGCCCACCTTGTACTCGCCCTCGTAGCGCGGGTCTGCATCGTCGTCCACGCGGGTGAGGCCCAGCTCGTCGTCGGCTATCGTCGCATCCGCCGCCAGCAGGTGCAGCTGATATGCCGCCCGCTCGTAATCGGGGCCCTCCCACTTCGCGAACAGGGTGAAGTCGCCGAAGACCGGCTGGCTGAAGTCGTAGCGCTCGGTGCATGCCGCGTCGAGGTACCACCCCTCGACGCGATAGCCCTCGCGCGTCGCCGCTACCGGGTCGGGCTCGCTCACGCTGGCGCCGTCGAGCACCGGCACCGACGCGCCGCCCACGCCGCCGTTCGCATCGAACGTGACCGTATGGGTAGCCGTCACTTGCAAGCGAATGCCGAAGAGCCCGCTCGCTGCGCGCGTGCCGTCGCCATCCTCTATATATGCCTGGCGCGGCACCTCCAGGCGGATGCCCACCAGCCCGTCAGCGGCCTTCGTGTCGTCACCGTCGTCGGTGAAGGCCTGCTTGGGCACCTCGAGGCGTATGCCGAAGAGGCCCTCGGCCGCGCGCACGTCGGAGCCGTCGTCCGGGTCGACGAACGCCTGCTTGGGCACCTCGAGGCGGATGCCCAAGAGGCCGTCGGTCGAGCGCGTGTCGTCGCCGTCCGGCTCCACGTACGCCTGGCTCGGCACCTCGAGGCGTATGCCCAGCATGCCGTCGGCCGCCTTGGTGTCGTCCCCGTCGTCGGTGAACGCCTGCCTCGGCACCTCGAGGCGTATGCCCAAAAGGGCCTCCGCCGCCTTCGTGTCGTCGCCTTGGTCCACGAACGCGCTCGCAGGCACCTCCAGGCGAATGCCCAGGTCTCCCGCAGCCGTCCGCGCGAGCGCAGATGCCGGCACGAGGCTGCAGGCCAGCATGGCCGCCACCAGGACGGCGACGAGCCTCTGTATATATGTAAGCAAATGTCGCATACGGTTTCTCTTCTCGAATCCTCGCCACCCACCGAAGGAATGGCCGCCGCATCACCCGAGGGGGAGGCTGCCCGAAAGGGCCGCCCTCCCTCGGGAGGGCCTGGCACGCTCCCCGCGCGGCTTCGCCGGATTCCGCGGTCGAGACCTCGGCTCGATCCCGGAATCCGGCGTCGCGCGGGGCGTGCGCCAGGCCCGCCAGC
>CAJUFC010000201.1 GCA_910585565.1 uncultured Eggerthellaceae bacterium
ATCGCGTATCAGCTGGAGGCGGAGCCTGCCGTCACCGGCACGGATGCTCGCGCGATCCAGGTGGCGCGCGGGGGTATCCCCACCGGGCTCGTGTCGATTCCGCTGCGCTACATGCACACGCCCACCGAGGTCATCAACCTCAGCGACGTTGAGGGCGCGGTGCGCCTCATCACGCGCTTTGCCCTCGACTTGGACGAGGCGGAAGGCTTCGTGCCGGGCTACTACGGTCCTCCCGGCGGCGCTCCTGCCGTCGCGTGCGACTTCGACGAGGACGATGACGACGAGGGCGAGGAGGAAAGCGCGCCTTCGACGGATGGGAAGGAATCCGCGAACGCCTCCGGTGCCGCGACCGATGCCGCCAGCTCGAGCGCGGGCGGCGACGCGAAGGCGACGTCTGACGGCGAACAGGCTCCGCAGGCGCAGGCATCACAGGCGCAGCCAGCCCAGGCAGGCGCTTCTGACGCGACGCAGGCCGCATCAGGGCAGCAGCCAGCAGAGGCTGCTGCTCAGACAGGCGCCCAGCAGGCCTCGGGCGCACAGTCGACAGCGCAGCAGGCGCAGCCGGCCGCTCAGGCAGGTGCCGCTCAGACGGCGGTCGCGCAGGCGACTGTCCAGCAGGGTGCCGTGTCGCAGGCGACTGCCCAGCAGGGTGCCCAACAGGCAGCCGTCGCCCAGCAGAATGCCGTCGCTGCCCAGAACGCCGCTCAGCAGATGGCAGCGGCCCAGCAGGCCGCCCAGCAGGCGCAGCAGCCCTTGCAGCAGCAAGTCATGCCAGGGATGCAGGTTCAGCCCCACGCCGGGCAGATGGGCGTCGGGATGTCGGCGGCCCAGCAGGCGGCTGCCGCTCAGCATGGGATGCCGGTGCAGCCGGGCATGGGCCAGCAGGCAGCCCAGCAGCAGGCCGCAGCGGCGCAGCAGGCGGCTGCCGCGCAACAAGCAGCCCAACAGGCCGCAGCCCAGCAGCAGGCCCAAAAGCGCCGCAACGTCGTCGCCGAGAGGCTGGCTGCTGCGCGACGCAAGCGGGCCGCATCCATACCGGCTCCGGTCGTGACGATAGAGTCGACCGAAGAGGACGAGGACTGAGCGGCGCATCATGGCTAAGATGAAACAGGTGAGGGCGGCTCAGAAGCGCGAGGACGCGTCCAAGGGCGCCTCCAAGCGTCGCAGCATCGCGCGCAACCGCCATGCGAACCACGACTACGAGATCCTTGAGAAGTTCGAGGCGGGCATCGAGCTCACCGGCACCGAGGTGCGCTCTTTGCGCGACAACAACGCCCAGCTGACCGATGCTTTCGCGCTGGTGCGCGACGGCGAAGTGTGGCTGAGCAACCTGCACATCGCCCCGTTTGCCCAGGGCAACATCGCCAACGTCGACCCCGACCGGCGTCGCCGGCTGCTCTTGCACAAAAAGCAGATTCGCTATCTGGCGGAGAAGACCCAGGAAAAGGGACTCGCCCTCGTTCCCCTCGAGATCTACTTCAACGATAACGGTCTGGTTAAGGTTGGGCTGGCCTTGGCGCGCGGCAAGAAACTTTATGATAAACGTAATAGCATGAAGGAACGCGACGTCAAGCGTGAGATCGATCGCGCCATGAAGTTGCGATAGGAGCCGCGAGGCCCGCGCCGGCGGCAAGCCCGATTGCGAAGGAGGACCTCATGAACCTGGATGATCAGCTGGAGTCCATGGAGGCGACCGGCCAGACCGAGGCCGAGGAGATAGACGAAGCGACGGAAATCCAAGATGTCGAAGATGATGTGGACGAGACGCTGGGCCCCAACGCCGAAGAGAGCGACCTCGAGCATGCATACGCGAGCTTCGAGACCGACAACGAAGCCGACTATAACGGGTATGAGCCGTTCGAGGTGGAGGAGTCGGAGGCCGACGAGATGGTGTCTGACGACCTGCACTCCGAGGGCTACCACGTCGAGACCGCCCATGACCTCGAAGAGGAGGTCATCGAGATGGAGATCGAGGAAGGCGACATCTATGCCTACCTGGTCGACGAGGACGACAACGAGGTCGGCTTCATCCTGATCGACGAGAACGGCGACAAGCAGCAATACTACTACGTCGACATGGACGAGTACGAGCTGGTCGACGAGGGCGCAGACGAGGGCGTGCGTGTCAAGCGCGCCGAGGACGGCGAGGAGTTCGATCTCGGCATCACGCGCGAGGGCGTCGCTGAGGCGACGGCCGGCATGAACGACATCTACCGCGAGGGCGTGGCGGTCGCATCCGAGCTCAAGCAGACGGTGGACGAGATCAGCGAGTCGATGAGCTTTCTGAGGAAACGATAGGCGCAGCGCGCATCGGCGTGTTAGAATCGCATTCCCCAAGCGCGTCAGGGGCGTTTGAGCTCAGATGCGCTGGCACTTTTACAACGTGGGGCCGACTGGTTTCGACATGGTGGGTCTGAAATAGGGAGCAAGCCGTGGTCTCCTCGCCACGCTAAACAGGGGTACCGTCAAAATTAATTGGCAAAACTCAAACTTCTGAGCGCCCTGCGCTCGCGATGGCTGCTTAATTTAGCGCCGTCCGCCAACCCTGGTGCGTCCCCGATCCAGGCACGGCGTCATTTCAGGGGAATGCCCTGCGTCACGTAGTCGGTATGGACGCAGTCAAGCCTGAACCGACTCGGAGCAGTGGGTTCGTTTGCAGACCTTACTTCTCCTAAGAGCCAAGTGCAGACTAAGCTTGTAGCGCCCGATGGATGATTCAGTATGGACCGGAGTTCGATTCTCCGCG
>CAJUFC010000202.1 GCA_910585565.1 uncultured Eggerthellaceae bacterium
AACGCCTTCACGATGAGAAACACGCACAAGGCGATGATCAAGAAGTTGACGATGGCACCGATGAACGCCCCGAAGTCGATGTACTGGTCGCCGCCGACAGGGATGCGCAACCCCGCCACACCAGAGCCCGCACCGCCCGTCACGAGGTAGATGAGCGGCGTGATGATGCAGTCAACGAGCGATGTGACGATGGCCGTGAAGGCCGCGCCGATAATGATGCCGACCGCCATGTCTATCACGTTGCCGCGATTGATGAACTCCTTGAATTCTTCGACGAACCCTTTCATGCAACACCCCTTTGCTCTGTCATCTCGCTGCCAGGATCGAAAGCCAGCACAAGCGCGCCCCAAAATCAGTGGTCAGACGCGCCGAAGGCGTTTCTCATCTTGAGGCTGCGGTTGAAGAGCACCGTGGAGAGCAGCTGGTCGTTGGCAGCCTTCACCTTGTCGACGAGTTCTGCGTTCGCCTTCTCCAGCGCCGCGATTACCTGAGCGTCGTCGATGTCGTCTGCGTTTGCGCCGGCCTCGCCTGCCAGCTCGGCCACGGCCTCATCGGTCTCCCGCAAAGACGCATACCCGTCAGCCAGCGTTGATTGCTGGTACCCGCTTATGGCCTCCATGTTGTCGAAGTAGTCGTGGTCGGCCAAGGCAGCAACGAGGCGGTCGGTCCAATAGAAGGAGTCGGTCGACACGCGCGCCGGCGTGTCGAGGTACGCAGGAATCGCCTTGACGTTCGAGAAAAGCGCGATGGCCGTATTGAACGGGCCCGACCCGAACGCCACCCACTGCACGCCGCGCGTCGCCACGGGCGCATACGGGCGAATCTGCAGGATGGAGCACTCGCTCGTGCGGTTGATGCCGATGTCGCGGAAGCGGTTGCGGCTCTCGTCGGTGCCTTGCAGCCCATAGGGGTCGTAGATGGTGCCGTCATATGTCGAAGACAGGATGTTCTTGACGTCCATGACCGATATCTTCGCGTCGGGCACCATGCACCACGGGATGTCCATGCTCTCGGGGCCGTACTTCGGGTGCGGGCCGTTGAAGTCCGGCGAGGACAGGTTGAGCACGCTGCACATATACCAGGCGCGCGGGTTGTTGTACACCATGTCGAGCCACGTGTAGCTGCCAAACGCCTGGCGCGGGTTGAAGACGGCCGGTATGCCGCGCACGAGCTCGCCTTCCATCCCCTCGGTGACGCCAGATTTGCCCATGGTGACGTCGAGGTGGTTTTCAGCCATCCACTCGGGCAGGTCGGCCGAGCACATATAGTCATGCTGCTCGCCCAGGGCGTCGCGCAGGTCGAACGAGTCGATGCCGAGGCGGTTTGGCTGGGCGACGTAGCAGTCGTCCGGCACGCGCCGCGCGATCCAGTGGTGACCACCCACGGTCTCGATGTACCAGATGTCCTTCGCGTCGCCGAACGCCACGCCGTTCATCTCGTAGGTGCCGAACTCCTCCAAGAGCGCGCCCATGCGCGCAACGCCCTCTTTCGCTGTGGTGATGTAAGGCAAGATGATGGTGACGAGATCTTCCTCGCCAATGCCGCCAGGACGCTCGGGCTGCCCGTCAGCGGCCGGCTGATAGGTAACGAGCGGGTCGGCGCCCAGCACGCGCGCGTTGGTGGAGATGGTCTCGGTGGCCGTCATGGACACGTTGGCCGCGTTGATGCCAGCCTCGCCCCAGATGCCGTTCGACCGATCGGCGTTCGGGACACAGACGTAGCGCAGCGGATTGTCCGGCAGTTGCATCGTGAGATGGCTATTGACGCCCGTGTACGTGCGCGGCTGGTCGGACGGCTCGACCGCCACCATGCTTTTCGCGTTGAACGAGCCGTCTCCGCAATCCTCGTTGCGCGCAATGAGCGTTGAGCCGTCGTCGGTTGCCTTGCGCCCGACGAGCAATGTTGTGCATGCCATGCTGGCCTCCTTCAAAATGAGACAGGCCGCCGGGGCGCCTTGTGGCCTAGGGTGACCAGCGTACGTCTGGCGGCATGTCCCGTGCCTCACGCATCCGCTTTGCGCATCTGCGCGTTTTTGTATCGACACTATCTATACCGCCGCGCAAGCGAGCCAGGCAGCCGAGCGCGGAAACCGTCAGCAAACGGATACAATGAGGCCATGGAACAGAACCGGAAACGATTTTGGCTCGGCGTCGCCTGGACGCTGCTCGGAGGCATGCTCTGGGGCTTTTCCGGAACGAGCGTGCAGTACCTCACCACCACCGGAGGCGTCTCCCCGACGCTGCTCACCTGCACGCGCATATTTCTCGGCGGCGTCATCTTCCTTGCGTTTTTGCTGCTCACCCAACGCAGCGTGCTCGCGCGCATGTTCGGTAGCGCACGCTCGGTCGCGCTGATGCTGCTGTTCGCCCTGTCGCTGTACGGCAACCAAATCTGCTATGCCCAGACCGTGCAGATCACCAACGCCGGCACCGCTACGGTGCTGCAGATGCTCGGCAGCGTGTTCGTCATGGTCTTCGTCTGCGTGCAAGGGCGCCATCTTCCGCGCGCAAGGGAGTTCGCCGGGCTCGTCATCGCCATCGCGGCCACGGTCATGATAGCCACGCAAGGCGACGTGAGGTCCATCAACATCCCGCTTGACGGGCTCGTGTGGGGCATCCTGACCGGACTCACCACCGCAGCCTACATCCTCATCCCCAAGCACTACGGGCTGCTCGACCAGTTCGGCAGCATCGCCGTGGTGGGCATGGGCATGCTGCTGGGCACGGTCTTCGGCGTGCCGGCGTATCTGCTAGAAGGCAACACGCTGGCCGACGCGTGGTCAGCGTTCGCGGCGTTCGGCGGCTATGAATGGATGATATTCCTGCTGGGACTGGTGGCCGCAGGCACCATGGGCGGCTACGGCTTCTATCTGCACGGCGTGTCCATCGTGGGCTCGGTGAAAGGGAGCCTCCTGGGCGCCATCGAGCCCGTCAGCGCCACGGCACTGGCAGCCGCATGGCTGGGAACGGTGTTCACCGGGTGGGACATCGCAGGGATGATCCTCATGTGCGTGATGGTCGTCTTCATCACCAGCGACGAGCCCACCCGGGACGAGAGCTTGGATGCGAATCCTAGGGACGGCGGCTGCGGGCGCAAAGACCTCCAGGACGGCGGCTAGGGACGCGAAACTCGGGTACAGCTAGGGGCGCGAGAGGCCATCCACGGGGATGACGGCACCTGAGATGTAGCTCGACATGTCAGAAGCCAGGAACATGACGGCATTCGCGATGTCATGCGGCTCGCCCATGCGCCCGAGCGGAATGCTCGCGACCAGGGGCTTGATGAGCTCCTCGGGCAGCTGGTCCACCATGTCCGTATGGGTGATGCCCGGCGCCACGGCGTTCACGCGGATGCCATGAGAGGCCAGCTCGCGGGCCAGCGAAAGGGTCAGCCCGTTCACGGCGAACTTGCTGGTCGGGTAGGCGCTGCCGGAGGGCTGCGCGTATTTGCCCACCATCGAGCTGGTGTTGATGATGCTGCCGCCCGTGCCCTGATCGACCATGATGCGCGTCGCAGCCTGGCTGCACACGAACACGTCCACCACGTTCAGGTCGATCACGCTCTGGAACTCGTCCAGCGTGTAGTCGAGCAGCGACGTGCGCGAGCTGACGCCGGCGTTGTTGCACAGCACGTCGAGCTTGCCGAAGCGCGCGACCACCTCGCCAAACGCCTGAGCCACAGAGTCGGGGTCGTGCAGGTCGGGGCAGATGCCCATGACGTTGTCGGCGTGCCCCTCTGCCGCGAGCTTTGACAGCGCCGCATCCACGGTCTCCTGGCGCGAGCCTGCGAGAGCCACCTTGGCGCCGTTCTCCAAGAACGTCTTGACTATCGAGAACCCAATCCCTCGCGTACCGCCCGTAACGACGGCGACCTTGCCATCAACGATGCCCATATGCACAACCTCGTTTTCTATGTCGAATGAGTGTAATTGTGTAAATTGTATCAATTTCCCGTTATTCGAATCAATTGTGAATCTTGGAAGGTGGGCAGAGCGATCGCGGTGCCGTGATGCTTGAGTCCGCTGCGGCGAGTCAGCCGCTCGCATCAGCCGTGAATCTCGAGGGTGTCTTGCAGCTGGGCTACCTGAGAGGCCTGCTTGGGCGTCATCCAGTCGCCGGCAGCCGCGAACGCAATGCACAGCACCGCAACGGCCACGATGGCGACGATGGCCCATATCAGCCCGGGATGCTTGCTGGTCGAGCCTTTGGGGCCGTTCGTGTCCACCTCGAACTCCTGCATGGCAGGGAACTCGGGGTCCGCGTCAGAGGATTCCAGAACGACCGGCTGATCGTTCGCGAGCGTGTCGCGCTCATGGGCCTGCGCAGACTCGCGCAGCGCCTTCTCGTCGACTTCTGGCAGTGGTTTCATGATCCGTCTCCCTTCCCGTGCATGCCACCATCGAGCATAGAGGCCGCACGCGGGCGCTGAGCCATGCCCGCAGGGGTGTATCTGTCTTGCAACGCATCTGTTACGAACATGATGTTTGCGTTTCGCAGAGGGCTGCCTCGCTCGGCGCAGCGCGGGCGGCATCAGCGCCGAGCGAGCAGCCCTGATGCGCAACGGGGACGCCCGGAGTTGCCAGGCGCCCCCGCAATGACGCTATTCAAATGGAGTTTGGCACCAGCCTAGGGCCAGGCGCATCCCTCTGCTGAGGGTAGCGCCCTGTCCGTTCGCGCGAGAGCCTGCAAGGCTCGCGATGGGACAGGCTTGCCGGCGGCCCCGGCCGCTTCTCGCTTCGTTGATCTCGGG
>CAJUFC010000203.1 GCA_910585565.1 uncultured Eggerthellaceae bacterium
CATGGACGTGGACGGACGGCTCTATGCCGTGACGTCGTGGCAGGAGGACATGGGGATGGCGCAGGTCTCGCTCACTGGCAACCGCGCCGCATACTAAGAGGAGGCCGAGATGACCGTCATCGAAGGGATCGACGCCTTGGCCGCGTGGCTGGAAGGCGAGGTGTGCTCTGGCATAAAGCTCAAGGTCCCCTCGAACGCCCGCCAGACCGACGGTTACGAGTACAAGCTGGCCCATCCGAAGGTGCACAAGATGTACGCCCCGCCGGCGAAGCTAGCCCACCAGGGGGCCAGGCAGCTCTGCCCGGGCATCCTGCTGTGCCTTGCGGACGGCCGGGACGCGCCGCGCAAGAGCGGGCGCGACCTCAAGTTCCGCTTGCTGCTGAGCGTGTGGAACCCGGGGCGGCACGCCGAGGACTCGGGGGAACCCGGAGCAGGCGAGCGGTTCCAGGCGACCGCAGACGGGTGGGAGGACGCCTGGAACCTCATGGACCTGCTCCTGGCGAAGCTGTACAACGCCGAGCAGATCGGCGGCGTCCTCCGGGTGAAGGCCGAGGACGGCTTCGACTACGGGCCGTACAAGGAGGACGGGGCGATCATAGACTTCTATCCGTTCTACTTCGCCACGCTGGAGTTCTCCTGCGCAATGTCACTCGCCCCGCCGTCGAAGTACTGCATAGAAAACTATCTGTAAGAGCAAGCGAAGATGCCGCCTCCGGGCGGCATCGCCACATATAGGAGGTGCAAGCACATGGCAGAGTACAAGCACGGCGCCTATGGCCGGCTGACCGAGTCGGTCGTCGAGTCGGCGCTTGCCGTGTCCACGGTGCCGGTCTACTTCGGCACGGCCCCCGTCAACCTCGTGCGGGGATACGCCGAGCGCGACGTCGTGAACGCTCCGGTTCGCGTGACGTCGCTCGCCGACGCCCGCGAGCGCATCGGGGGCTCGGCCGACTGGGCGGCGTTCACGCTCTGCGAGGCGGTGGCCGCGCATTACGACACGACAGCCGAGGCCGTCGGCCCGATCTACGTCGTCAACGTCCTCGACCCCGACAGGCACCGGGCAAAGAAGGCCACGACCCAGGTGGTGGGGCTGGCGAACGGAACGGCGTCGTTCCCGACGGACCGCGCGATCCTCGACACGGTCACGGTCGCGCCCGAGGCCGCAGACGGTGACGCTGCCGCATACGTGGAGGGCGAGGACTACGCGCTCTCCTACAACCACAACGCCGGCAAGGTCGTCATCACGGCGATCGAGGGCGGCTCGATGCCCGACGGCAGCGTCAGGGTCACCTTCTTCGAGGTGGACCCTGCCTCGGTGACGGCCGAGGACGTCATCGGATACGTATCCGACGACGGCGAGTACTTCGGCATCGACGCGCTCGCGCTGCTCTACCAGGAGCAGTTCGCGATCCCGAACCTTTTGGCGGCGCCAGGGTGGTCGGAGGTGCCTGCCGTCTACGACCGGCTGGTCAAGGCGGCCCAGAAGATAAACGGGCATTGGGACGCCTACGTGGCGGCCGACCTCCCTCTCACGGACGGCAGGTCTGCCGTCGACACCATCGACAAGGCGATCGCATGGAAGGACGAGCACGCCTATTCCTCCGAGCGGTCGAGCGTCTGCTGGCCGCAGGTGACGGACGCCTCAGGCCGCGCGTTCCACCTGTCCACGCTCTTCGTGGTCGAGTCGCTTCGCGCGGACAACGACAACGGCGGCGTCCCGTTCGTCTCGTGCTCCAACAAGGCCATCCCGGCCTGCCGGCAGCGCTTCGGCGACGATGCCGCCAACCGCGGGTTCGACCAGATGCGCGCGAATGCGCTCAACGAGCACGGCATCACGACCGCGATCGGCTGGGCGGGCGAATGGGTCCTCTGGGGGCCGCACACGGCCGCATACCGGTTCGGGTCGACGTCGATGGACCCACGCGGCATCTTCGCGTCCGCCATGCGGATGCTGTTCCACATCACGAACCTGTTCCAGCTGGAATGGGCGCCGGCCATCGACGGGCCGATGACGAGGGCGCTGCAGGACCGCATCGTCAACCGGGAGCAGGCGAAGCTCGACGGCTACGTGACGCAGGGCGCGCTGATCGGGCGCCCGACGGTCGCGTTCGATCCGGCGAGCAACCCGGACGCCTCCGTCATGGAGGGGGACTTCCGCTGGGACATCGCGGTGACCCCGACGCCGCCGCTCAAGTCGGCGAGCGTCTGCGTCGCCTACACCGACGCGGGCTTCGCGGCTTACTTCGAGGACGGTGAGTAGACATGCCCAGATACGTTGACCTGCGCGGTCCGATCGCCGCGTGCACCGTCTACGCGAGAGGCGAGCTCGTCGCGCGGGACGTGACCGTCACGCTGCCGGCAGTGACGCCCTCGACCGGCGAGGTGAGGGGCATGGGGATGATCGAGTTCCCGGTCCCGACGCAGCTGGAGGCGATGGAGCTCGCGATGACCAAGCAGGGCATCGACAAGGAGCTCGGGCCTCTCGCAGACATGCGCTCGCAGGACCTCGAGGTCAGGTGGGTGCACGACCTGATGAAGAGCGACGGCACCACCGAGCCGGAAGGGTGCAAGGCGTTCCTGCGGTGCCTCTCGAAGGGGCTTCCGGGCCTCTCGGTCGAGCCGGGGTCGCCGAGCGAGAACGAGATCGCGCTGTCGGTCCTGCGCTACCAGCTCTTCGTCGGCGGCGAGGAGATCGTGCTCGCCGACAAGCTCAACTGCATCCTGCGCGTGAATGGCGTGAGCTACACGGACGCGCTCGACTCGCTGCTGTAGCGAACGCCGCCACATCGAACCGCATGAGGGGACGCGCTGCGTCCCCTCTTTCTTTCTAGGAGGGAACACATGGACAAGATAGAGCTGCACGCGCCGATCAAGGTCAACGGCGAGGACGTGCGCGAGCTCACCTACGACCCCGAGCAGATCACAGTCGCGCAGCTCGCGGCGGCCGAGGCGTCGGCGAAGGCAGCGAAGGCGAAGAGGCAGTCAGACAGTGTCGTCGCTGTGGCGGAGTTCGACTACACCTTTCATTTCTACCTCGGCTGCGCCGCGGTTATTGCGGTGAATCCCGCCATCGACGTGACGGACCTCGAGCGCATCAAGGGGCGCGACATCATGCGCCTCGTCGGAGTGGGGCGTTTTTTCACCTTGCCGTCGGGCGAGCAAGGGGAAGGCACGTCCGACGGGCCGTCCGCGACTACTCGCGGGCATTCTCCACGTCAATCGGAGAGATCAACCGGATGCGCCTCATCGACTTCCTCGTCGACTACGGAGAGGCCGTAGAGGAGTCCCAGGAGCGCGGCAAGGCGCAACAGGCCGAGCTGGCGAAGCTGCGCGGCAAGGGAAGGCGCCCGCACAGAAGGAGGTGACGCATGGCGCGAGGGAAGACGCTCGAGCAGGTGATTGCGATCGCCGGCAAGCTCGACCCGTCGCTGCAGCAGGCGATAGGCCAGGCAGACAGGTTGACGAGCGGCATGGGAGCACGCCTGAAGAAGGCGGGTGCCGTCGCTGCCGGCGTCGCCGCTGCCGCGACCGCCGCCGCTGCCGCGGGGTTCGTCCACCTCGTGTCCGCCGGCGACGAGGTTAACGCGGCCATCAACAAGATGGGCGCCGAGACCGGCACGTACGGCGACGAGCTCGCCGCCCTGGGCGAGATCGCGAAGGGCGTCTACGCAGACAACTTCGGCGGGTCCATCGAGGACGTGACGCAGTCCCTCGCGACGATGAGGCAGGCGACGGGGCTTGCAGGCGATGAGCTCAAGCAGGCGACGGAGCGAGGGATGCTCCTCGCTGACACGTTCGACATGGACATAGGCGAGTCCGCCCGCACCGCCTCGACCCTCATGAAGAACTTCGGCATAACGTCGGAGGAGGCCTACGGGCTCATGACGGTCGGCGCGCAGCGGGGGGCCAACCAGAACGGTGACCTGCTCGACACGCTGAACGAGTACTCGAACCAGTACGCGTCGCTTGGGCTTTCGGCGCAGGAGTTCACGTCGTCGCTCATTGCCGGCGCGGAGTCGGGCATGTGGTCCATCGACAAGGTGGGCGACGCGGTCAAGGAGTTCAACATCCGCGCGAAGGATGGCTCCAAGTCCTCGGCCGAGGCCTTTGGCACCATCGGGCTTTCGGCGAAGGAGATGACGGCGAGGTTCGCGGCGGGCGGCCAAGAGGCCCACGACGCGTTCTTCGAGGTCGTGCGCGCGCTCGACGGCATGGAGGATCCGGTGGCCAAGAACGCCGCCGCCGTCGCGCTCTTCGGGACGCAGTACGAGGACCTGGAGGCGAACGTGCTGCCCGCGCTCGCCTCCATCGAGGGCGCGACCCTGGACGCCGCCGGCGCGCTCGAGTCGGCGAACAAGGTGCGATACGACTCGCTCGGAGCCGTCCTGCAGGGCATTGGGCGGCAGGCCGAGGTTGCGCTCCTGCCTCTCGGCCAGGCGCTCGCCGACGGCCTCGTCGACCTCATGCCGACGATTAGCGCCGGGATGGACGCAATCGTCCCCGTGCTGCAGCAGGCCGCCTCGGCCGCCGTGCCCGTGGTGCAGCAGCTTGCCTCTGCCATCGGCGGCGGCCTCGAGCAGATGATGCCGCTGTTCGCCGAGTTCGGCACCGTCGCCGCACCGATGCTGCAGGAGCTCGCCTCGTCGCTGCTCCCGCAGATTATGGGGATCGCGGTGCAGCTCATGCCCATCCTCATGCAGGTCGTCTCGGCGGTGCTCCCGGTCGTCATGTCGCTGATGCAGGCGCTCATGCCCGTCATCTCGACGGCGGTCGGCCTCGTCGGGGCGCTCGTCAGCGCCCTCATGCCGGTCGTGGAGCCGCTGATGCAGCTCGTGCAGGTCCTGCTGCCGCCGATCGCTGGGCTCGTCATGGCCATCATGGCCGTTCTGCAGCCGGTCATCGGCGTCATCTCCGGCATCGCGTCGGCAATAGGGTCGGTCGTGGGATGGCTGTCCCAGGTCATCGGGCTTGCCCAGCAGGCGGCGAGCGCGCTCGCATCCATCGGCGGCGGCATCGTCGGCGGGATCGGGAGCATGCTCGGGTTCGCGACGGGCGGGTTCACCCGCGGTCTTTCCATCGCAGGCGAGGACCCGCGGTACCCGACCGAGGCGGTCATCAGCTTCAACCCGGCCTACCGCGCGCAGAACCTCCACTACTGGCGCATGGCCGGCGCGATGCTCGGCGCCGGCGGAGAGCCGTCCGCTCCCGTTTACGGATACGCGGCCGGCGGCTTCACCGGCGTCGTGGGGGCGTCGCTTGCAGGCGCAGGCTACGGGATAGCCGGCGCGAGCGGCGGCTCCACGACGTACGACCTGTCGGGGATGACGTTCTCTCCGACGGTGTCGGTGCAGGGCGGCACCGACACCGACAGCGTGATCGCGGCGATTCGCGAGCTCGAGCCGGAGTTCGTCGACTTCGTGCTCGAAGCCCTGGCTCGGAGAGAGGAGGAGGCGTATGGCTAGCACGGCCTCGAGCGTCGTCGGGCACAGGCCCTACACGGCGCGCCAAGGCGACTCCTACGACATGCTGGCCCTCCAGGCCTACGGGGACGAGCGCATGGCACACGTCATCGCCAAGGCGAACCCGGGCCATATCGGCGTCCTCGTCTTCGAGGGCGGCGAAGAGCTCCGCATCCCTATCGTTAGTAAGGTCGAGACGCCGGCGACGCTGCCGCCGTGGAGGAGGTGATCCCGTGTCGTCTCTGAGCGTGGTCTACGACGGCGCGGAGATCTATGGAAAGGTGAGCGTCGCTCGATGCTGGCACGAGATGCATGCATGGGGGGCGCTCGATTCCCTTTCTATAACCTTCGGGGACGCGAGGAGCCTCTGGGACGGCTGGGCGCCTGCCGCCGGCGACGCGATCGAGGTCTCCGACGGGGCCGCGCGCACGGGCAGGATGTACGTGCGCGATGTGGCGCGCCGGTCGTCCGCAGTGACCCTGCGCGCCTACCCGGCCCCGCAGTCCCTGCTGGAGCAGAAGTGCCGGTCGTGGGAGTCCGTCCAGCTGCTGCAGCTGCTGGGCCAGATAGCGAGCGAGGCCGCCATGGCCTACGAATGCTACGGCGTCGCCAACCACCTCTACGCCTACGTGGAGCAGAGGAACGAGAGCGACCTTGCGTTCCTCTCGAGGCGGCTCACCTACGAAGGCGCGTCGCTGGTCGTCTACGACGGCCGCCTGATAGCCTACTCGGGGGTCTGGGCCGAGTCCCAAGCTGCGGCCAAGGCGATCGTAGTCGTTCCAGGCAACGACTACGAGCTCGACGACGCCGCCGGGCGCGCCTACGGGTCGTGCCTTGTGACCGACGGATTGACCGAAGGCCGCTTCGCCGCAGGGCCCGGAAGGCAGCTCAAGCGCATCGTGGCCGACCGCATCAGCGACGCCGCCGAGGCGGAGCGCTTCGCCTGCGGGCTGCTCCGCGAGGCGAACCGCTCCGCTGCGACGATGCGCATCCGGACTGACTCGCTTTTGCGCGAGTGGGCCGCTGGGTCCCCTGTCGACGTGAGGTGCACGGCGGCGCCGTCATGGAGCGGCCCCGGCATCGTCTCGCGCCTGCGTCATGACTATTTCGGAGCGAAATCGAAGATATGGATCAACAGACCCCTGAGGAGCTACTGAATGAGCGCATTTCTTGCAACGGTTTCGAGCATCGAGGAGCGGGACGAAGGCGGGCGCCCGGTCACGGCGCGCGTGCTGCCCCATCTCGCCGGCGGAGGGGTGAGCATGCCCTTCGCGGTGTTCCGGCCGCTCCGAGATGGCGACGATGCGGTGCGCGTTGGCGAGGAGGTGATCTGCCTCCAGCTCGCAGACGGCTCGGGGCTCATCCTCTCAAGGCCGGACGGCTCATGATCGACGATAGGAGGCACGCATGGCCACGCAGATAGCATGGCACGAATTCGAGTGGGGCTACGACGCCGCGCACGTGAGGTCGGTCGAAGGGCTCTCGACCGGCAGGGGCGTCAGCGTCGACCGAAACGCCGACAAGGAGGGCGAGCCGGCCACCCAGACGGTGGCGCTCGATCTGGTGACGCTCTCGTTCTCCTACACCCTGATGCTCGCCGCGGGGTGCAGCCCGCGAGCCGAGTACGAGGCGATCAACGAGTGCCTGGGGGTGCATGCGCCGCTCTACCTCAACGGGAGCCGCCTCCTCGCGAACGAGATGATGCTCAAGTCGGTCGACGCGTCGGACTGGCTGCTCGACGGGAACGGCCGGCCGGTCTCGGTGAAGGTGTCGGTCAAGTTCGAGGAGTACGCAGAGGACGCCTCCGGGCTGAAGCTGAACAAGGTCGAGCGCGCCGGCGCGCTCAGGCCGGGCGTGCAGCTGCAGCCGGAGAGGCAAAGCGCCCTCGACGTCGGGGCGACCGCCTCGCAGAAGGCGTCCCGTTCGCCAGCGAACGAGCAGATGAGGGGGTGGTGACGATGCTCACATCGGGCAACGGCGACCCGCGGGTGTGCGCCGTCAACCTCCTGCGCACGGTTCGCGGCGAGGTCCCCATGGCGCGCACGAAGGGCATAGGGCGCGAGCACATCGACGCGCCTGCGACGCGGTCCGACGGGCTGCGCGCTGATGCCGAGTGGGTGCTCGAGACCTACGAGCCGCGGCTGTCGCGCGAGAAGACCGCCCTTATGGCGGACGAGGCAGTCAAGGGCGATTTCGAGCTGCAAGCGAGCGTTCGACGGAAGGAGGAGGCATGATGGAGATCGAGCCTGGGTCCACGGAGCTTGTCGTCACGGATTCGGGGAGCATCTACGACGCGACCGTAACGGCCCTCGAGCAGGGCGTCTCGGAGCCGCTCTATCCCGGGGACGAGCGGCGCATATTCGGCGAGGCGGTGGCTGCCGTCCTCGCGCGCACGCACGGGGTCATCCAGGACGCCGCGCGACAGACGATGCTGCGCTATGCCCGGGGCGAGGTGCTCGACGCGCTTGGCGCCCGGTTGGGCGTCCATCGCCTCGAGGGCGACGCGGCGAAGACGACGCTGCGCTTCTCTGCCGCATCGCCCCTTGCGTTCGACGTCGCGATTCCGGCGGGGACGCGAGCGACGCC
>CAJUFC010000204.1 GCA_910585565.1 uncultured Eggerthellaceae bacterium
CCCCGGCGCGCTCGCCTGTCCCGCCTGCCTCAGCCCGGCAGCCGGCGCGGCAGCCTGCCCCAGCGCGGCAGCCGCCGCCCCCGCCTGTTCCGGCGTGCCCACTACCATACCTTCCACGGCGCATCCCCGCTGGCCCACGCCTCTTCCAGGAAGGCGCGGTCACGGGCGGTGTCCATGGGCTGCCAATAGCCCGTGTGGCGATAGGCGGTCAGCTCCCCGCGGTCGGCCAGCGCTCGCAGGGTCACCTTGGAGAAATCCTCCTCGTCTCCCAGCGGCTCTTCGAACAGCCGAGGCTCAATCACCATGAAGCCGCCGTTGATGGCCGCCTCATCGTCGTCGCTCTTCTCGCGGAACTCGACCACGTTGCCCCGTCCGTCCATCTCCAGCACGCCAAAGCGCTGGGCGATGTTGACGCCGGTCAGCGTCACGATGCCGCCAGCTTGCTCATGGAAGCGCAAAAGCGCGTTCAGGTCCACATCCGACACGCCGTCGCCGTACGTCAGCATGAACGGCTCGTCGCCCACATACTTACGGATGCGCCGGATGCGTCCGGCAGTCTGCGTGTTCAGCCCGGTGTCGGCCACCGTCACGCGCCACGGCTCGGCGTGAGACGAATGTATCTCGACGGACTCCTCGTCGCCCGCATAGTCGAACGTCACGTCCGACGAGTAGAGGAAATAGTCCGCGAAGTATTCCTTGATGGCGTGCTGCTTGTATCCGGCGCAGATGACGAAGTCGTGGTAGCCATAGGCCGAGTAGTATTTCATGATGTGCCAGAGAATCGGCTGGCTGCCGATTTCGATCATGGGCTTTGGGCGCAGGTGGCTTTCCTCGCTGATGCGCGAGCCCAGCCCTCCTGCCAAGATTACAACCTTCAAATCGCATCCTCCCAAGCGTTTACCCCATTCTATAATATCCGTAACTACTGTATGAAAGCGCGCGCCGCCTTGCGCACGGAGCGCCTTCATAGCGTGAAAAGGACCATGCCCATGAGCGAGCAAGCCACTGCATTAGACAATTTCTCCTACCTGCAAAATCGCGAGCTGTCTTGGCTGGAGTTCAACAAGCGCGTGCTCGACCAGGGCGCTGACTCGCATGTGCCGCTGTTCGACCGCCTGAGCTTCGTGTCGATCTTCTGGAGCAACTTGCAGGAGTTCTTTATGATCCGCGTCGGCTCGCTCACCGATTTGTCGCTCGTGAAGAAGGCCATCATCGACTCGAAGTCGGGCATGACGCCCGCCGAGCAGCTGACCGCCATCTACGAGCGGTGCCACGAGCTCAACCCATATTACGAGCAGTGCTACAAAAACCTTCGCAAGGAGTTCGCCAAAAGCGGCATCCTGAACACGCGCGGCAAAGAGCTGACCGAGCCGCAGCTTTCGTATATCGAGGACTACTTCTATGCGAACATCATGCCGTTTCTGTCGCCCTCGATCGTCAACGCGCGCCACCCTTTCCCGCATTTGGAAAACGGCGCCATCTACGTCATCGTGCGCCTGGACGAGGAGGCGAGCAAGGCTGCCAAGAAGAAGGCCAAGGCCGAGGCGGCCGAGCGCGGCGACAAGGGCGTATCTGCCAAGGTCGACAAGGCTCCTGGCACCAAAGACGGCAAGGGAAAGTCCGCCAAGAACCTGGGGGCCGACGGCGTGACGCTCGGCATCATTCCGCTGCCGCGCCAATGCAACCGCGTCATCCGCATCCCGGGCGAGGGCATGCAGTTCATCCTGCTCGAGCACCTGATCGAGATGTTCGTCGACAAGGTGTACTCGATGTACAAGGTCAAGCACACCAACGTCATCTGCGTCACGCGCAACGCTGACTTGGACGCGGCCGAGGGCGCCGAGGAGCAGGGGGACGACTATCGCGAGCACATCAAGCGCATCCTCAAGAAGCGCATGCGCCTTGTGCCCGTGCGCCTCGAAAGCGAGCGCGAGCTTTCCACCACGGTGAAAAGCGTGCTGCTCGAGCGGCTCAACCTCAAGGAATACCAGACGTTCGTGACGTCGGTGCCGCTCGACATGAGCTACACCTGGAGCCTGCCATCGATGGTGGATGCCGAGACGCGCGCGCGGCTGTCGCTCGTGCCGTTCAGCCCGCAGTGGCCCGCGTCGCTCGATCGGCGGCGCTCCATCACCGAGCAGGTGTGCGAGCGCGAGGTGCTGCTGAGCTACCCCTATGAGAGCATGGACGCGTTCGTGCAGCTGCTGCGCGAGGCGGCGGTTGACCCGACGGTGACGTCGATCAAGATCACGCTGTATCGCCTGGCAAAGCAGTCGCACCTGGCCGAGGCGCTGATTACGGCGGCCGAGCATGGCAAAGAGGTCACTGCTGTCTTCGAGCTGCGTGCGCGGTTCGACGAGGCGAACAACATCGAGTGGTCGCAGCGGTTCGAGGAGGCCGGCTGCAACGTTCTCTATGGGTTCCGCGACTACAAGGTGCATTCGAAGGTTTGTTGCATCACGCGGCAGACGCCGCAGGGCGTGCAACACATCACCCAGCTGGGTACGGGCAACTACAACGAGAAGACGGCCAAGCTGTATACCGACTTCTCGTTCATCACGACCGACCCGCGCATCGGCGCTGACGTGGCGGCGTTCTTCCGCAACCTGCAGCTGGAGAACCTGAGCGACGAGTATCGCATGCTGTGGGTGGCGCCGCTGCAGATCAAGCAGAACATCATGGCCGGCATCGATAACCAGATCGCGCTGGCTCAGGCGGGGCGGCCCTCGGGTCTCTTCTTCAAGACGAACTCCATCACTGACAAGCAGATCATCGACAAGATCGTCGAGGCGTCGCAGGCTGGCGTGCCGTGCACGCTGCTCGTGCGTGGCATCTCGTGCATCGTGCCAGGCATCCCGGGCTATACGGACAACGTTGCCGTCGTCAGCATCGTGGGCCGCCTGCTCGAGCACAGCCGCATCTACGCGTTCGGCCCCTTCAATGGCGACTGCCGCGTCTACCTTTCCAGCGCCGACCTCATGACGCGCAACATGGACAAGCGCGTCGAGGTGGCGTGGCCGGTGCTCAACCCACATCTGCGCGGGGCCATCATCGGGTATATCGGCACGTGCATGGCGGACACGGCGAAGCTGCGCGACCTGTTGCCGAGCGGCCAGTACACCGACTTGGGCTATTTCGCGCGGGCGAACCGGCACAATGGCCAGATCCAGCTCTTCGACTCGCAGGACTACTTCATTCACGAGGCCGAGCGCAGGCTCTTGGAGGCATCCGAGCGTCTGCTGTCGACCGAGGCAGGCTCGCCGAACGCGGTGCGCCGTACGGCACAGGCCGAGCTGAGCCTTGATTTGCTTGGCGAGGAAGCGTCCGAGTTCGAGCACGCGGTGACGGGCGCCAAGGGCCACTCGGCGGTGCGGGATGTCGACCTCGAGCAGCTGCTGGCTGCCGCGATGACGAACACGGTGCCCGGTCCGTATGCGCGCGCCGAGAGGAGCGCGGGCGCAAACGGCGGCGCCGCTGAGGAGGCCGCGCGCGAGGACATGCGCGAAGATGCTGCAGCGCTGGGGCGCGACGACGAAGACCTCGCGGTCATGGCTGGCGGCACGCAGGGCGAATCTGACGAGATGAACGACGACATCTATGCTGACTATGCAGGTGATGATGGCGACGATGACGAATTCGCCGAGGACGATTACGACTACGACGAGGATGACGACTACGACGACGAAGACGAAGACGACGAAGACGACTACGACGACGGTGAGTTCGCCGATGACGACGAGTTTGATGGCGACGATGACGAGTTTGCGGACGACGATGACGCCTTCGATGATGAAAGCGAAGAAGACGACGATGGCGACGCAGAGGCAATCTTTGCCGAGGCGTTCGTTGATGACGAGTCCATCGAGTGGGAAGACGAAGACGAGGAGGACCGCGTCGAAGGTGCCGGCGGCTTTGTGGAGGCATCCTTCTCGGGGATTCCTCATATCGATGGGCTGTACGAGCTCGAGCATAACCCCGAAGGCAAGTTCACGGTGCCCTCTCTCAGTGGCGGGGCAGTCGAGATCGACCGCGTGGGCGGCCCGGTCATTGTCGAAGAGGGCGCTTCTCCTGTGATGTTGCCCCAAGAGGCAATCGAGCAGGGGTATGTACTCAACGACGAACAGGCGATACCCGCCGGGGCGGCGTTTGGGGAGGAGTGGCAGCAAGCGGCCGAGGCGCAGCAGCCTGCCTTCCAGCAGGCGGCCGAGACGCAGGGGGCGACGATGACGCACCCGACGTACTCCCAGCCGCAAGGATATCCCTACCAACAGCCGATGGCGTACCCGCAGCCCTACCCGCAGCAGGCCTACCAGGGCCAGCCTCAGCAGCCATACATGCAGCCCGAGCCTGCAGAGGCGCTGCCCCAGCAGACGCAGCCGCTGCAGGACGCCTCGGCGCCAGTTCCAACGCAAGAGCCCGTGCCGGACGTTTCGCAAAATGAGAAAAAGTCGTTCTTCAAACGTCTTTTTGGCTAAGCGCCGGTACGCTACACTGGTCCTGCACACACGAAGAAAGGATTTTCCATGGACGGCTTCCTTGCGTTTCTCAATCAGCCATGGGTGATAGGTATTATTGTTGCGGTCATCGTCATTCTCATCGTGGCGTTCATAGCGAAAGGCTTTTTCGACGAGATGAAGAAGAAGTAGCCTGATTGAACGGTTATAGCAACAGCGCCTCTGAGGGCTGGCCGCAGCCCGGTGTGCCCTACGGCCATACGCCCCCGTACGACGCAGCGAATGCGGCGGGTTCGGCCGCCCCATTTTCGGGGCAGCCGGTGTCGTATGCCCCAGGTCCGTTTGCGGGGCAGCCGCCGATGCAGCCGCAGCCAGCAGGCGCTCCTCCCTCTGTGGTTCAGCCGACCGCCTTTCAGGGAAGCGGGCCTGAGCTGGAGGCGCTGCGCCCGCATGAGCTGACCGAGGTGCATGGCAAGAAGTCGTCTAAGGCCCGCGCGCCTCAGCCGACCGAGAAGCGGCGCCATCCGGTCAGGACGGCCATCTTGGCCCTCTCGTTTTTGGTGCTGGCGATTGCGCTGGGTCTTGCCGGCTACATCGCGTGGACCTACTGGAACGGCCAGCACGAATACGACGAGTTGACCGACTATCTGCAAATCACCGACCCTGAAAGCCCGCCGACGCTGGCCTCTTTTCAGGTCGACTGGGATGGCTTGCGGGCGATCAACCCGGACGTGGTGGGCTGGATATACCTGCCAGGCACCGTCATCAACTACCCGATTGCGTGGCGCGACGGCGACGACAGCTACTACACCAAGCATAACTTCGGCCGCAATTCCGTCGGCAATTTCGGCGCTGAATATGGCTGCATCGCGCTTTCGAGCACCAACGCGCCCGACTGGACGGACGAAGCCAACTTTCTCTCGGGCCACCACATGCGCAATGGGTCGATGTTCGCGTTGCTGGCGAAGTTCATCAACTCCGACGAGTTCAACGCTCACCGGACATTCTATCTCCTGACGCCTGAGGGCAATTTCAAGCTCACGTCGTTCTCGTGCAACAAGATACATGGCAAGGACGAAGAGACGGTCATTCCGAACTTCATCGACAAGCAGGACATGACGAACTATGTCCAGCAAAAGCTCGACACGTCGTTGGTGACGGCCGACCCGCCGGCTCCGGCCGCCGAGGATGTCGAACAGATCGTCATGCTCTATACCTGCCAGGAGCCCGACAATAGATATCGCATCTGCGTGTACACTTCGGTGGATGAATTCGTTCCGGCTGGCAGCGACAAATCGCTGTCGAGCTCGCTCGTCGACGAGGGCAAGCTTGCCGACGTGGGGGCGGCCGTAGGGGAGAGGCTGCTATGAGTGACGTGATCGAGAAGCCCGCATGCCAGAAGGCCTGCCAGCAAAAAGGGCTGACTGCGTGCACGGTGTGCGTTCCCGCTTCTGGGCGTCGAGAGATTCCTGACCATATGGAGGAAGAGTGCGGCGTTTTCGGGGTGTATGCCCCGGGCATGGACGTGGCGCGCATGACAGGCTTTGGCTTGCAGGCATTGCAGCATCGCGGCCAGGAGAGCGCAGGCATCGCTGTCGGCGATGGCACGACGGTCACCGTGGCGAAGGACCTCGGGCTGGTGACGCAGGTGTTCGACGACACGTCGCTGGCTGCCTTGGAGGGCAACGTCGCCATCGGGCATGTGCGCTACTCCACCAGCGGGTCGAAGGCGTCGTGGGAGGCAGCTCAGCCGCATATGTCGGCCATCGACGAGGTGCTGTTCGCCCTGGCGCACAACGGCACCCTGACCAACACCAACAAGATGCGCGCCCGGCTCATCGACGAGGGCGTGCATCTGTATTCTGCGACCGACTCGGAGGTGGCGGCAAAGTCGATCGGGCTGGTGACGCGACAGACGCATCACCTGCGCGACGGCATCGCCAGCGCCATGACGCAGATGGAAGGCGCCTACGCGATGGTACTCTGCACGGCGGACGCGCTCTATGCGTTTCGCGACCCGCACGGCATTCGCCCTTTGTGTCTGGGCGAGCTGACGGACGGCCGCGGCTGGGTGGTTTCCAGCGAAACGTGCGGTCTCGACATCGTGGGCGCTCGGTATGTGCGCGACATCGACCCAGGCGAGATCGTGCGCATCAACGACGAGGGCGTCGTGTCGTCGTGCGGCGTCAAGGCTCGCGAGCGCGCATCATGCATCTTCGAGTACGTCTACTTCGCGCGGCCCGACTCGGTCATCGACGGGCAAAGCGTCTATCAGGCGCGGCGTGCGACGGGGCATATCCTGGCGCTCGAGTCCCCGGTCGAAGCCGATCTGGTGCTGGGCGTGCCTGACTCGGGCGTGCCGGCGGCCCTGGGCTACGCGGCCGAGAGCGGCATCAAGTACACCGACGGCATCGTCAAGAACCGCTATGTCGGCCGTACGTTCATCCAGCCGACGCAGGAGATGCGCCAGCTGGGCATCCGCCTCAAGCTCAATCCGCTGCCTGAGGTCATCGAGGGCAAGCGCCTCATCGTCATCGATGACTCCATCGTGCGCGGCAACACGTCCAAAAAGCTCGTGCAGATGCTGCGCGAGGCGGGGGCGACCGAGGTACACCTGCGCATCACGTCCCCTGAGGTCATGTGGCCGTGCTTCTACGGCATCGACACCGACACGCGCGACCAGCTGATCGCGGCGAACATGTCGGTGGAGGAGATGAACGAGTGGATCGGGTCAGACTCGCTGGCATTCCTGTCGATTGAGGGCCTGCACGAGGCAGTGCGCAACGCGAACCATCACGGCTTCTGCGATGCGTGCTTCACCGGCAGCTATCCCGTGCTTTCTCCCGAGATCGAAAAGGCCAAGCAGCTGACGATGTTCGAGCTGGAAGGGGCCTGAGTCGTTCCTGTGCGATAGCGGCGCGTGCTTCCGGTAGAATGACGTTATCGGAAACAGGAGGCTCATATGGCAGAGCAAATCACGTATTCTCAGGCCGGCGTCGACATCGTTGAGGGTGCGCGCGCCGTTGACGTCATCAAGCCCATCGTGCGGCGTACCTATCGCGACGAGGTCGTGGGTGACATCGGCGGG
>CAJUFC010000205.1 GCA_910585565.1 uncultured Eggerthellaceae bacterium
ATGTCATATCGCTGGGCGTTGACGGCATCCTGACCGTTGGCATGGGACGTCCGCCCCTCACGCGCTTCACGCAGGCCGGCATCACCGTCTACAGCGAGCACGAGACGCCGCTCGTCCAAGGCGCGCTCGACCGCTTCGTGGCAGGCGAGGTGGACGAGATGTCGATCGACGACGCCTGCAGCCATCACTAAAACCAACAGAAAACCGTTCGTTCCCTCTGGCGCGCTGCCTGGCGAAGCGTGATGCGGTCGTCTTCGCCCCTTGGGGCTGCGGCGTGAGAGCCGTCTACGGGAAAGGCTTGGGTCAAGATACGTGGAGTTCACTCAGTTTATCGGTGCTGTGAGCGCAGATCCCATCCTGGCGCTCATCGTCGTCCTTTGCTTGGGGGCAACCGTCGTCAACGGTGCCACTGACGCGCCCAACGCCATTGCGACGGTGGTGGGAACCAAGTCGCTCAAGCCCGAGATCGCCATCGGCATGGCAGCGGTGTGCAACTTCGTTGGGCTGTTCGGCATCACGCTCGTCTCGACCGCCGTTGCCTCCACCATCTTCCGCATGGTGGACTTCGGTGGCGACAACCATGCCGCGCTCGTCGCGCTGGCGGCCGCGATGGTGTCCATCATCGTGTGGGGCGTGGTTGCGTGGATGTTCGGCATCCCTACGTCGCAGAGCCATTCGCTCATCGCGGGCATCACCGGCGCCGCCATCGCGCTGCAAGGCGGGCTGGGCGGCGTCAACGGATACGAATGGCTCAAGGTCATCTATGGCTTGCTCATCTCGACGGTGCTCGGCTTCGCCTCGGGCTGGCTGTTTACGCGCCTCATCAAGATACTGTTCAGAAACGCCAACCGCGGGCGCGCCAACACGGCGTTCAAATGGGCCCAGGTCATTGCGGGTGCGGGCGTGGCCACCTTGCATGGCGCGCAAGACGGCCAGAAGTTCTTGTCGCTGTGCATGCTGGGCGTCATGATCGCGATGACGGGCTCCTCAGACGCCCCTGAGGTATTTCCGCTGTGGGCCGTTCTCATGGTGTCGTTTGCGATGGCGCTGGGCACGGCCTTGGGTGGCAAGAAGATCATCAAGAGCGTCGGCATGGACATGGTCAAGCTCGAGCCATACCAGGGGTTCGCGGCGTGCCTGTCGGGGTGCTTCTGCATCGGGCTGGCCACGCTGACGGGCATTCCGGTGTCCACCACGCACACCAACACGACCGCCATCATGGGCGTCGGAGCCGAAAAGAGCCTCAAGAGCGTGCGATGGGGGCTTGCCGGCAAGATGGTCCTCACCTGGGTGCTCACGTTTCCGGGCTGCGGGCTGCTCGCCTTCCTCTTCACTTATCTCTTCCTCGCCATCATGTAGCCTGGTGCGGCGTGGCCGCGGCGGTCGTGACAGGCTGTCTCAAAACGACGTGTCGCTGATGACGTCGAGCCCGAACGCCGCCAGGCGCCTTGCGAGCGCGTCTTGCACGTCGCGGTTGAGCAGGATGCTCGATATCCCCAGGCTGAGCTCATGGCCGAACGTGAGGAACGTGAAGCTCATCGAGCGCGTGGAGGTGAGGACGGTCATGCTGCGCACGTGGGCCGACACCGCATCCGCAAGCTCGACGCGCCCGATGCTCGATGCCGTGGCAGTCACGTGCCGCGCGTTGACGCGCTCGGCGATCCTGAGCGCGATGTCCTTCATGAACACCGGCGCCTTGCGCAGAAACGGGTTCTTCTCTAGCTTGACCATGCGGTTCATGCGCTGCTTCAGCGTGGCGAGCTGCGTGGCCTCGGACAGCTGCCGCTGGATGTCGCGCGCCACCGCCTCCAGCTCGCATCCGACCTCGTCGGGGGCATAGGACACGAACGCCAGCCCGAAGAAGTTGCGCAGCGTGCCCGACCCGTAAAAGCGCCTGAGGTCGACCGGGATGTCGAGCAGGATGGTCCGCCGCTTGTCCCACGGGTGCATGCCATCCGCGATGGCGAGCATGATGGCGGCGATGACGAGCGAGGTGACCGACACGCCGATGCGCTTCGATGCGGCATATACCGCATCCGCGTCTAGCCTCAGCTCGGAAAACGACGTCTTCGCCAGGTTGCGCCACCCCGGGAGGCGATACGCCTTGGGTGTTTTGGTCGAGCCTGACTCCTTCGGCTCGTAGTTGCGCGAATAGCTGTCTTCGGTCTGTATGTCCTCGCTGGATGCAGGGGCTTGTTCCGGCGCCGTTTCGCCGTAGGCCCACTTGACGTAGAAGCCCAGCAGCGTCTTCATCAGCTCGAGCGTTCCGCGCCCGTCCGATATCATGTGGGAGACCTCGAGGTTGATGGTGCGCTCGTGCCAGATGACGCGGAACAGCAGGCTTTCGGGGCCGAAGTGCAAACGCCCGCAGATGGCGTCTCCTTCGGGCTTGACGAGCGGCCGCCACACCCCTTCGCGCAGCCTCCTCCAGTACAGGCCGCTTTCCAGCGTGACGTTGAAGCCGGGATGCGAGCGTATCGCGTCGTCGAGGGCCAGCTGCAGCTTCTCGGGGTCGACGGGCTCGTCCATCGTCGCGGAGATGCGAAAGACCGTCTGGTTCTCGCTCTTGGCCTGTGCCGAATAGAACTTGCCGACGTTGTCTAGTTGCCAGCGAGCAGTTCCATCCATGGGGTTTCGCCTTTCGGGTTCAGTTCGGTGTCGTCGAGGAAGTGCTTCATCACATCATAGGTGTTTCTCACGAGGTCGAGCACGGTCGGGTAGAGGAAGTAGCCGTGCACGCCGTTGAGCATGCGAAAGCAGGCCACGTCGTTGCCGTCTGCCGCCAAGCGCGCGGCGTAGGCCTCGCCCTCGTCGCGCAGGGGGCAGAACTCAGCGCTGATGAGGAGCGTGCGGGGCTGGCGCGAGAGGTCGGGGCTCAGCAGCGGCGCGAAGTGCGGGTCGTTGTAATCCTCGGGCTTGGCGAGGTAGAGCCCCACGTAGTCTTGGATGTCCCGCTGCGTCAGGAGGTAGTCTTGTCCGTTCTCGCGCACCGAGTCGAATATCGTCGTGTCGCTGTGGTCGCTGTAGGTGAGCGGATAGAGCAGCATCTGGCGCATCGGCATGAACTCGCCGCGCTCGCGCGCCATGAGCGACACGACCGAGGCGAGGTTGCCGCCAGCCGAGTCGCCGAACAGCGTGATGTGCTCGG
>CAJUFC010000206.1 GCA_910585565.1 uncultured Eggerthellaceae bacterium
CATGAACGCGCCCGCCACGATCGCCTGGGCGCGCCACAACCGCTCGACGATGGTGCGCATCCCGGGCTATCGCCCTGACTTTGCCGATGCCTGCCGGGTGGAGCTGCGCAACCCCGACCCGGCTGCCAACCCCTATCTTGCCTTCGCCGTCATGCTGGCCTCAGGCCTCGACGGCATCGAGCGCGAGCTGGCGCTGGCGCCGCCGCACGAGGAGCACGACTTCTTCACGCTGGATGCCACCGAGATACGCAAGATGGGCATTGATGTCTTGCCCCAGACGCTCGGGGAGGCGGTCGAGGCGTTCGCGCAGAGCGACTTCATGCGGGGTGTGCTGGGCGAGCACGTGCACGAGTATCTGGTGGCCTCCAAGCGTTCGGCCTGGAGCGAGTTCCAGCGCACGGTGACCCCGTGGGAGCTTGAGCGCGACCTGGCGGTCCTGTGATGGCGAAGAAGATCGCATTCGTTGCAGACTCGCTGGACAGCGCGCACCGCTTTCAGCGGGCGCTGTCCCAGATGGACGTCGAGGTGACGGCGGGGTCTACCGCGCACCTCCGACAGCTCATCGCCGCTCATCCTGATTGCGATCTCGTCATCTGCGAGATGCAGGGGCGAGCTTCGTCGTCGATAGGCGAGATCGAGTCGCTGCTCATCGGCGAGGGCGTGGGCGCGTTGCTGCTGGTCGTGTCTGCCGATGACCTCGCCGAGCTGCGGCTGCCGCTGCAGCTGCACGCCGACTTCGTCGTGGCAGACGCGTCAGCAGAAGAGTATGCGGCTCGGGTGCGCCTCATGCTCTGGCCGGGCAACGAGGCGTCGTCGAGCGACTTCATCGCTGTCGATAACATGACGATCAACCTGGCCACCTATCAGGTCAAGGTGAATGACGAGGCGATTGACCTCACCTATCTCGAATACGCGCTGCTTGCGTTTTTGGTGACGCATCCCGGGCGCACCTATTCGCGCGACACGCTGCTCAGGCGCGTGTGGGGCTTTGACTACTATGGGGGCTCGCGCACCGTGGACGTGCATGTGCGGCGCGTGCGCGCCAAGCTGGGCCCCGAGCTGGCCCAGCGACTGGAAACCGTGCGCGGCGTCGGCTATCTTTGGAACATTTAAGCTACACTTCTCGGGAGAAGATACTTCAGATTCGTCACGCGAAGGGCTCCCTATGACCAAGACGATCGCCGTCATCGACGGCAACTCCCTCATGCACCGCGCCTATCATGCCATCCAGACACCCATGGCCGCGCTCGACGGCACGCCCACCAACGCTGTCTTCGGCTTCATGCAAATGTTCTGCAAGTTCGTCGAGACGACCGCCCCTGACGCCGTCGTGTGCGCCTTTGACGCCGGCAAGCCCACCGAACGCATCGCCGAGCTGCCGGAATACAAGGCGCAGCGTCCCCATATGGACGACGAGCTGAGGGTGCAGTTTCCGGTCATCGAGGAGCTGCTGGGCGCGATGGACGTGCCGGTCGTCAAGGTGCCGGGCTGGGAGGGCGACGACATCCTGGGCACCGTTGCTGCGCGTGACGAGAAGCTGGGGTTCAAGACGCTGGTGGTGACCGGCGACAAGGATGCCTGCCAGCTGGCAAGCGAGCTCACGAGCATCGTCAACACCAAGAAGGGCATCAGCGACATCGTGGTGCTCGACCCGGCCGGCGTGGAGGAGAAATACGGCGTCACCCCGGCGCAGTTCACCGACTACCTGGGCCTTATGGGCGACACCTCCGACAACATTCCCGGCGTGCCCGGCGTGGGGCCCAAAACGGCGATGACGATGCTGCAGAAGTTCGGCGACATGGAGCATGTGTACGAAAACCTCGACGAGTTCACCGCCAAGCAGCGGCAAAAGCTGGAAGAGAACAAGGACCTCGCGTTCCTGAGCCGCCAGATCGCAACCATCGTGCGCGATCTGGACTTCGAGCTGGACCTAGAGGGCATCGCGTTCCCGTCGTTCAGCGAGCAGAGCGTGTCGGCGGCGTTCAAGAAGTATTCGCTCATGAGCCCGCTTACGCGCGTGCTGCGGTTCGTGGACTCGACGCCTGCGATCGAGCGCGTCGACATCGACCCAGGCGAGCGCGTGTCGGCGGAGGACTGGCAGCGTCTGTTGGACGCTGCCATCGATGCTGATGAGGAGGTGGGGTTCGCCTTCGCGACAGGAGAGCAAGACACCATCTTCGGCATGAGCGTCACGGGGGCGTTCGCGACGAGCGCGGGCCATGTCGTGCTGACGAACGACCAGGTCTGTGCGGCTTTGGCACATCTCGTTGTCCGGGGGAGACTGGCCACCATGGATGTGAAGGAGGCGCTCAAGCTCATCTATCCTGCGGATACCGCAGAGCAGCCGCTCGTGACGACCGCAGACGTATTCGCGGTGCGCGCCTTCGACATCGCGCTGGCGGCATACCTTTTGAATTCGACGGTGTCCTCGTATACGTATGCGGGGCTTGCCGAGGCGTTTCTGGGCGGCGTGCCCGAAGAGCGCGACTCGGTGGTGGACGAGGTCGCCCAGAACGCGGCGATGGCCCGCCTGTTGGTGGGCAAGCTCGCAAGCGCCATGGCCGATGACGCCAGCGAGCGCGTCTACGACGAGGTGGACATGCCGCTGGTGCCCGTGCTGCTGGAGATGGAGCGCACCGGCGTCGAGGTCGACGTCGAGCGATTGTCCGTGCTGAGAGATGCTGCTGCGGCCGAGCTGGAATCGCTCGCAGGCGAGATATACGGCATCGCCGGCGAGGAGTTCAACATCGACTCGCCCAAGCAGCTGGGGCATGTGCTGTTCGAGATGATGGGGCTCGAGCCGCTCAAGAAGAACCGGCGCGGCTACTCGACCGACGCGACGGTGCTGCGCGAGCTGGCCAAGACCGAGCCGATTGCGTCTTTGGTCATCAGGTACCGCGAGGTGTCCAAGATCAAGGGCACCTACATCGACTCGCTGCCCAAGATGCGCAGCGCCGACCGGCGCATCCATACGGTGTTCCATCAGACCGTGACGGCCACAGGGCGCCTGTCTTCTTCTGATCCCAACCTGCAGAACATCCCCGTGCGCACCGACTTCGGGCGCCAGATACGCGAGTGCTTCGTGCCCTTGCGGGAGGGCGATGTGTTCCTGTCGGCCGACTATTCCCAGATCGAGCTGAGGCTGTTGGCGCACCTCTCGGAAGACGAGCACCTTATCGCGGCGTTCAACTCGGGGGCGGACTTCCATGCGAGCACGGCCGCGCGCGTCTTCGGACTGGACGTAGGCGAGGTGACCCCGCAGCTGAGAAGCCGTGCCAAGGCGGTCAACTTCGGCATCGTTTATGGACAGCAGGCATTCGGGCTGGCCCAGACGCTCGACATCCCGCGCCGCGAGGCCCAAGAGATGATTGACCTCTATTTCGCGGCCTACCCGCGCGTGCGGGAATTCCTCGACGATGTCGTCAAGCAGGCGACCGAGACGGGGTATGCCCAGACGATGTTCGGACGCAAGCGGCACATCCCGGACCTGCGCTCGTCCAACCGCCAGCGGGCCGGCGTCGGGGAGCGCACCGCCATGAACCATCCGATGCAGGGGAGCGCTGCCGACATCATCAAGCTGGCGATGGTCGAGGTCGCCCGGCGCCTGCGCGAGGAGGGCTTCGCCTCTGCGCTCTTGCTGCAGGTGCACGACGAGCTGGACCTGTCGGTGCCGGAGAGCGAGATCGCATCGGTGTCCCAGATGCTGGCAGACGTGATGGAGAATATCGTCAATCTGTCCGTTCCGCTGTCGGTAGACGTGTCGTACGGGCCGAACTGGGCCAAGGCGCACTAGGGCGCGGCCCTTGGCCTTGGCGGCCTTTCGTGTCGGCTCGGGCTGACGCGTGGCGCTCTGGCTACGGCGCTGTCGGCTTTGCTGCATCATGTTTGATTCTTGACGAATTCTCCACAATTGTTAATATACATGTATGAGGATAATTCACAGTAGAGAATAATCCTGCGACCGAAGCGAGGAGGAGTCATGAAAAACCGTGTCGGAAGGCTTGCTAGCGGCGTCATTGCGCTGTCGATGGCGGCAACGCTGGGATTGGCCGGGTGCTCTGCGCCGCAGGGCGGCCAAGGCGCCAGTGGGAGCGCTGCTGGCAACGCGGAGGCGAGCGCTGGCGCACAAAGCGACGCGGAGCTGCAGATCTTCGCGGCCAACTCGCTTTCCAAGGCGATGGACGAGGCTCAGGGGCTCTACACCGAGCAGACGGGCGTCACCTTTGCCGACACGCAGTACAAAGGCTCGGGCGAGCTGAACGAGATGCTGGCGGCAGGCACGTATGCCGACCTCGAGATTACGGCATCGAAGGGCACCATGGACGCGGCTGTCGAGAAGGGCTATGTCGACGAGTCCACGCGCACGGACGTGTTCACCAACGAGCTCGTCATCGTGGCGAAGCAGGATGCCGACTACCAGGACGTGACGCTGCAGGACATCGCTGAGGGCGCCTATACCGTATGCGTCGGCGACGACTCGGTGCCGGCAGGCACCTATGCCGCCCAGGCGCTCTCGACGGTGGGCGCCTACGAGCCGCCTGCAGACGAGGCAGGCAAGACGGGCAAGGACATCTCGGGCAAGGGCGGCAGCTACGTCGGCATCACGCCGGTGCTGCAGACCTCGGTCGGCAACGTCTGCAAGCAGGCCGAGAACGGGGACGTGGACGTGGCCATCGTGTACTCGTCTGACGTCTTCCGCTTTGGCGGCGTCAAGGTCGTCGGCGTCATCCCGGACGACACCCACAAGGCGATCGTCTATCCGGGGGCGGTGTGTGCCGAGTCGGCGCATCCGGAAGAGGCAGCAGCGTTCCTTGCCTGGTGCACGACCGACCCGGATGCCCAGAAGGTCTGGCAGAAGTGGGGATTCGATCTCGCTTAGCCGTTACGATGGCCGAGCGGCCATCGCAACTGATTGACGCTGCGTGGCCCGCGTCAGCGGGCCAGCTTTCCGCTTTGGGCCTTCGGTCGTTGGTCGAAGCCAATTCCCTTCGGCTTTCGCGGAATTTGACGCACCATCCGGGCCGCTCGCTCCTGTGGCCAATCTTGTGTCATTTCGTCGTTGTTTTGAGAAAATAGGGCTATGAGGAAAAGGCTAACAACTGTCGCATGCGTGATGCTCATGGCTTGCTTGTTGGTGCCCGGTGCTGCCGCTGTTGCCGATGACGAGAGCCTTGGCAGCGTGGATGCGCCAGCGGTGCAGATCACGCCTGATGCGGACGCGGCCGCGGATGTCGAGCGCCAGCAGCAGACGGCGTCGGGCGTCACGGTGTCGGCGACGGGGGATGCCGCCCTCATCGACGGATGCAGCTTCGGCATCGACGACTTCGCCCGCGCGCAGGCCGGCTCGAACAAGGCCGTGGGGGACGTATACCATGGCTACAACTACTATATCGGCACCGAGCCGGAGAACCTGGCGGTCGTGTCGACCGGGGACTACGCCGTGTGCTATGTGCCGCCTGCGGTCCAGCGTGCGTTCGGCTTTCGCTTTGACGACCACAATGGGCAAGACTATCTCAAGCGCTACTTGACGGCGCTCGATGACGCGAACGCCAAGGGCGGCCCGCGCCTGTCGAGCGTGCCGCAGTGGTACTTTACCGAAGAGCGCTCCTGCGTCATCGATGGCGTCGCGTTCAACTTCGACGCGGAGCTGCTGGAGGGGCGCTATTACGCCTACGTCATCGGGGAGGACGGCCAAGACGCGACGAACGTCGCGCATCCCTCCCATGTCGAGCTCGCCTTTGCCGACTTTGCGCGCGCCGTCGAGCCTGATGCGGTCGCCATCGTGCAGGAGGCGACGGGCCTGGCGTGGCTGGCGGAGTTCTTGGCAACGATGGACTACAGCCCCTTGTGGGTCACGCTCAAGACGACAGGCGTGGCCATCATCTTCATATTCGTGCTGGGACTGGCGGCGGCCTACTTCACGATGCGCATCTCAGCGCGCGCCCAGGACATATTCGACTCGATTTTCACCATCCCCATGGTCTTGCCGCCGACGGTGTGCGGGTTTTTGCTCCTGCTGGCGTTCGGCCGCTCGACGCCTTTGGGCGAGTGGTTCATCGAGGTGGGATTTCCGCTCGTGTTCAGCTGGCCGGCGACGGTCATCGCTGCGGTGGTCGTGGCGTTTCCGCTCATGTACCGCAGCGCTCGCGGCGCCTTCGAGAGCTTGGACGCCAACATGCTGGATGCGGCACGGACGCTTGGGTGGTCGAACGCGCGCATCTTCTTCCGGCTCATGATGCCGCTGGCGTGGAGCTCGATTGCGGCTGGCACGGTGCTGGCGTTCGCGCGGGCCTTGGGCGAGTTTGGCGCTACGCTGTTCGTGGCGGGCAACTATGCCGGCATCACGCGCACCATTCCCATTGCCATCTATTTCGAGTGGATGAACGGCAACACCGACGTCGCGATCTTTTGGACGGTCGTCATCATGATATTCAGCTTCATCGTCGTTCTGTTCATCAACTTGTGGAGCCGCCATACGACGAAGTACCGCCATGCGGCTCCGTCCGAGCGGGGGTGATCTGGTGAGCCTGGAAGTCAGCATACGAAAGTCGTTTCCCGCCTTCGAGCTCGACGTGGAGCTGGAGGTGGGCACCGAGACGCTGGGCTTTTTGGGGGAGTCTGGGTGCGGCAAGTCCCTCACGATGCGCTGCATCGCCGGCATCGAGACGCCGGACGAAGGGCGCATCGTCGTGAACGGGCGCGTGTTCTACGACTCGGAGCGCAAGATCAACCTGACGTCGCAGCAGCGCAAGACCGCGCTCCTCTTCCAGAACTACATGCTGTTCCCCAACCTGACCGTTGCGCAAAACGTAGCGGCAGGCATCGGCAAGGAGGTGTCGCGCACGGAGGCTGCCGCCATCGTGGCGGCCGAGCTGCACCGCTTCGGTCTGGACGGCTTTGACGAGCGCTATCCCGCGCAGCTCTCCGGGGGGCAGCAGCAGCGCGTCGCCTTGGCGCGCATGCTGGCGGCGCGCCCGGGCATCCTCATGCTGGACGAGCCGTTCTCGGCCCTTGATGCGCACCTCAAGGGCGTCTTGGAGCAGAACCTCGTGAGCCTGTTCGATGCGTTTGACGGCACCATCTTGTACGTGTCGCACGACATTGACGAGGCGCTGCGCTTTTGCGACCGCATCGCCGTCGTTGAGGCCGGGCGCATCCTCGAGGTGGACTCAGGCGACGATCTGGTCAACCATCCGCAGTCGGGCGCGGCCATCAAGCTGTCGGGCTGCAAGAACTGCCACAAGGCGCAGCGCACAGGCGAGCATAGCGTGTTCGTGCCGATATGGGGCGTTGAGATCCATACCCACGAGGTCGTTCCCGCAGACGTGCGCTTCTTGGGCATTCGGGCGTTCTACATGCCGCGTGCCGAGGGACCGGGTCCCAACAACTTCCACATGCGCGTCTTTCGCGTGAGCGACTCGCGCTTCGAGCGCACGGTCATGCTCGAGTTCCTTGACGGTGCGCCGATCGCTGACGACGGCCAGACAGACGAGATGTACCTGCTCAAGAAGCTGCTTTATTGGCGCGTGAGCAAAGGGGTCGAAGGCGCGCTTGCGCTGCCCGAGGTGGGCGACGAGGTGTGGGTCCACATTCCCAGCGACAAGGTCTATCTCGCGACGAAATAGCCGCGCTATGCGTCCGCGCCGCGGCGCCCTTTCCTGAAAGGGTCTACAGGAAAGGGGATGCTCTCACGCGCAGAGGGCACCAATCGCGCCGAACATCGTTTTGGTTGCCGCTGAGGCGGACTCTATGGGTATCATTCATGACATTTCTGACCATGGCGCCCGTCGGCGCCGCACACGCACGTAGAGGCGCGCACGAGTGGATTTGCATAAGCTGGGACAGCGATCGTTCAACCGGCAGATGCTGAGATACGGGTATCTGTCCGAACAGGTGCCGGAGTGTTTCTCCAGCGCCAGCTTTGGCGACCACGTTCTCGAGATCATGAAGATCATCCGCGGGCATGTCCCTTGCGAGCCGGTGACGCTGTCCACCTACAAGACCGGGCCGTCGCGGCGCATCATCTCGATTCCCAACCCGTATGCCTACGCTGCCACGGTCAAGCTCATGGGCGACAACTGGAAGATGCTCAGGGACCAGGCGGTCTCCGAGAACTCGCTTTCGCGAATCATCTATTGCCGGCGCTACCATGACGGGCTGGCCGAGGCGCTGAACAACGAGCAGACGCGCTTGCACTACAAGTCGAAAAGCACGCTCGTCAAGAACGTGAAGGCGTGCATGGCGGCGTCTCTCGGATTTCGTTATCGGCTCAAGGTCGACATCTCGTCGTGCTATGACTCCATCAACCCGCGCACGCTCTTTTGGGCGCTCTTCGGCAGGGAGCAGGCCGAGCGCTTCATCTTGCATGGCCCCTCGGCGAAGGCGCAGGCTTCCTTCGACTTCGCCAAGCGTCTCGCCAAGAGCGTCTCCTTCCAGAGCAACGATCGGCAAAACGGCATCATGACCGGTCCGTACACGTCCCGGATATTCTCCGAGGTCGTGCTGTCGTGCATCGACCGGGACCTGAGAGGCGCGCTGGGCAAGCGCTATTTCTTTGCCTTTCGGCGCTATGTGGACGACTACCGGTTCTTCTTCAAGACCGAGTCGGAGGTAACCGCTGCGCTCACGAAGATCGAAGAGATACTGGCGGGATACGATCTCAGGCTCAACCATTCAAAGACAACCGTGGATATTTATCCATTTGAATCTTTCCAGTCATTGCGGCGGCGCTACGAGGAGGTATACGACGATGCGGGCATGTGTGCGCTGCTGAG
>CAJUFC010000207.1 GCA_910585565.1 uncultured Eggerthellaceae bacterium
TGGGCGCCGCCCGCCATGGTGGTGGCCCGCGTCCCGCTCGAGTGCAAGGCGATCGCGGCAGGTGCCTTCGTGGACGCCGCGGCGCTCGAGACCGTCATGTCGTTCGGCAAGATGGAGAGCATTGCGTCTGCCGAGAAGGACGAGGACGGCAACGTCGCGAAGCCCGGCGCGTTCACCGACGAGCAGATATCGCGCCTCACCATCGTGGTGCCCGGCACCAACTACGCCGTCACCGGCGAGGGCGCCGAGCGAGTCTCCGGCAGCGTGGCATTGTCCGAGAAGACCGACATGCTCGAGAAGCGCAAGGCGTGGTTCCACCACGGCTTCGACACCGAGCAGATCATCATGGGAGCGCCCTTCGGCGAGATCGAGGGCGTGAACGCCGTCTCGGAGGACGGCAAGATGGAGGACCGCTCCCTCGTGACCCCGCTCGAGAACGGGAAGAGCCACCTCGAGCTCACCCCCGAGGAGGCAGCCGAGAAGGCGGCCCGTCGCGGCGAGGACCCCGAGGCAGGCCTCTCCTTCTCCTACCAGGCGAGCATGGACCTCTCCGTCAGGTGGTTAGGCGACAAGACGGCGACCCCCGCGCGCGTGGAGATACCTGCCTACGCCAAGGTGGACGGCGTCACCTACCAGGTGACCCAGATAGAGCCCAATGCCTTCGAGGGCGCGGTGTTCCTCGCGAGCGTGGCCATCCCCGAGGGCGTGACCTCCATCGGCGAGTCTGCATTCGCAGGCTGCGTGAACCTCAAGAGCGTGAGCCTGCCCTCTACCCTCAAGACCATCGACTACGCCGCCTTCAAGGGCACCGCCCTCGAGTCCGTCGACATCCCCGACTCCGTCCGCTGGATCGGCGGCGAAGCGTTTGATGAGGGCAGTGTTTTCATTGGCGACAATGAGTCGATTGCGAATGACGAGGGGGGTTCACCTGAAGGAGGTGTTCATGCTTACGCCGGTGCTGGTGACATAGGCGCGTGGACCCCCGCCTGGCAAACTCCCGATCAGAGTACAACGCCTGTTCTTGTCGGAGTTGGATCGGGAAATTGCGAGGTGAAGCATGCGGGCTATCGTTATGTAGAACTCAAGGACTATGGCTATCTGGATACGAGTAGTGATGAATTTTTGACCGTGTCGGATGCAAGGCTTGTGAAAGGTGTCTCCTACACGGCGCCTCTTGGTACAGCCCGTGAGGGTCTGTCCCATAGTTGGTATGGCACCAGCGATTATTGGACAGGGGACTCAAAGGTTCTCGGCTATAAATCCGACTTGAACATAATCTTTACGGGGCACCAACAGCTCGGTGCGAGAAGCGATGTGCCCTGCCGATGGGCTGAGCTAAAAGACACTCCTGAAGATGTTGACTCACTGCGCATTCTTTATCAAACTGCTGAACACAGGGGCACTTCTGATATCACAGCGACGCAAACGGCAAAGCTGATTGGGCAAAGCGCTGTTGCTCCTCTTACATATGGGCATACTATGGTGCCGTATCTGCCAGGCCCCGGACGCTATGCCCTTGTGTGGTCTGTGGGCTCTTTGATTTCGTATAAAGTGACTTATGATTCCACCTGCTCCACGGCATCGGGACTGAGGGAACGCTTTACCGTTGAGGACTCCGATAAACATCTCGTCGATCCCGTCAGGAAAGGTTACAGGTTCGTTGGTTGGACGGGGCCAGGCAACCCGACAACGCCCAAAAAGGGCAGCGAGTTTGACATCGATATAGCAGGTGTTGCTGGCGAAGAGCTTGCCTATACGGCCCACTGGGAGCCCAAGCGGTTCAACGTGACGTATGCGGCGAACGGGGGCACGTGGGCGTCGGGCAGTGCGCCGACGGGCGAGCAGTACGCGTACGGCGAGGGCACGGCGCTCGCGCCGTCCTCCTCCATCACGCGCGAGGGCTACTGGTTTATGGGATGGACGCCGGCCAAGGAGCCGACGACGCCCGTGGGCGAGTGGTACACGACCGAGCTGCCCGAGGTGGCAAAGCAGGCAGGAACCGAGTGGTACGGCGACGTGTCCCTCACGGCCGTGTGGAAGCCCAAGACGTACGCGCTGACCTATGACATCAGCAAGGCGGCGGACGACTCTATCAGCATAAAGCCTGGCGAGACGAAGACGTTTGTGCATCCGAGCGCAATCACTGATATCCAGGGTCTCTCTTATGACGAGGCGAGCCTGGCGGACTGCCGCGAGGGCAACCGGCATATCGACCTGTCGGCCATCGGCGAGGCCCATAAGGCCGAATACCTGGACATGGACCTGGCCACCCTCTCGGGCGAGCCGGCGGGGTACGAGTTCCACGGCTGGGTCAAGCCCGACTACGTGGCGGGCACCTCGCCTGACGGCGACGCCACGTGGGGCGCGGGCGAGGAGGGCTGGCACGCGTTCACGAAGGACGTGGTGGACGCGCTCTGGGCGGCCCAGGACGACGCCTCCACGAACGACCCGACGACGAACGAGGCGACCGTCTATGGCGTTTACAAGGCGCTGGGCACGACGGCCATCGAGCTGCGCGCGAACGGGCCCGTGGGTGCGCCTGACGCCGGCACGACCGACCCCGACGGCAAGCAGCTCGAGTGGGCGAGCGGCTCCTCCGATGCTCTCTCGGCACAGTCGATCTTCTATTGGCCCCGCAAGGGCCTCGTCGACACGGCGGCCGGTCAGACCTCCGAGACCGGATACGTGGACGGCGCGGGCCAGAACCTCTCCACGTGGGACGTGAACGGCTCTACGAACGCGGCCGGCATCGACCGCGAGATGTTGAAGCGCTACGGGTATCGCTTCCTGGGCTGGGGCGTCCAGGGCGCCACGCGCGCAGACGACGTCACCTACATCGCCTACAACGAGGACGACGGGCAGCTCACGCTGACCGAGGCCGGACAAAAGCTCGTCAAGGACGGCTGGAACGGGGGCGCTGCGGTCAAGCCCGTCACGTGGGATGCCCTCTGGGAGGTGCGCACCTACGAGATCACGCTGAGGCTGCCGGCGCCTGCCGTCAAGGAGGTGAGCCTCGCCCCCGAGGAAGAGGCGCGCGAGAGCTATCAGTGGTGGGAGACCACAGACGACGCGAACTCGTCGTGGTACACCGCCGTCAAGGAGTGGAGCTACTGGGACAAGTTCACGGTGCCTGGCTACCAGCTCAGGAGCGGGTTCAACACCTACGAGGGCTGGTATCGCGACAGCGACCATCAGGGCAACGTCGTCATCACGCACGACCAGGGCAAGAACGGGTCCGACCCCATGATCGGGTCGGGGGACGCCATCTTCCGCGTGTCGCCCGACAAGCTGCCGGCCGGCCCGACAGGCGGCAGCATGGCCGAGACGGACAGCGGCCTGGAGGCGCCTGACGGCGCGGTCACGCTGTGGATGTGCTACACGCCCATCTACATCGACGTGACGGCCCCCATCGGCGTGTTCCTGGCCGAAAACGACGCCTACGTGGTGGGAAGCGACAAGAGGACCGACCTCGAGACGGCGGCGAAGTTCACCGTGAAGGGCGGCACGCACGACCTGGTGCTCACGGGCGTCACCGCCACCGACGTGGTAAGCGGCGAGGTGGGCGCTGGCGAGACCAAGGACGGCATTACCACCTATCCGGTCGCGAACCTTGCGGTCAAGGGCGACGAGGCGGCTGGCGGCAAGCCGGGCCTCTGCGAGCAGATGTTCAAGATATACAACCCCTCCGAGCACGGGGACACGCGCTTCGGCAAGCTGGGCAGCCGCATCTTCTGGGTGAGTCCGAAGGGCACGGTGACGCCCGAGGGCGCGACCCACGACCAGATGACCGGCACCAAGGACACCGGGTCGAGGCGCTACTTCGGGTTCGCCTCCGGCATCGACAACACGCTGGCTGACAACCAGAAGGACGAGGGCGACGCGCTCGACGGCTTCAAGCTGAAGAAGGACGCCACGGCTGCAGACGCCAAGGGCGGCCTCGAGGTCATCGGCACCGAGACGGCCGCAGACGGATCGGTGCTCTCCAAGACGTACCGCTTCTACTACGGGCTGGACCTGCGCAAGACCGACTTCAACCTCGGTGCCATCCAGGCGATGGTGGAGGGCGACGACGCGTGGCAGTACAACACCGCCTACAAGAAGCCGCTCGTCAAGGTGATGTTCACGTTCGCCGTGGAGCAGGTGCCGATGGTGGCCTACTCCGCCCGCTTCGGCGAGACGGTCGAGGATGGCGCCGGCGTCCGCGACAACGGCGGCGAGAGCGTCACCGAAGAGATCGTCGTCGGCTAGGGGCGCTGTTAGGAAGAACTCATCATGTCTATAGCGAAGACATACAAGCGCATGCTGGCGACGGCCGTCATCGCCTTGGCGGTCGCCCTCGCGGGGGTCGGGCTGGGCCCGGCCTCCGCCTGGGCGAGCGTCGCCGACGGCGTCTTGGGCCTCAA
>CAJUFC010000208.1 GCA_910585565.1 uncultured Eggerthellaceae bacterium
CCCGCCATGGTGGTGGCCCGCGTCCCGCTCGAGTGCAAGGCGATCGCGGCAGGTGCCTTCGTGGACGCCGCGGCGCTCGAGACCGTCATGTCGTTCGGCAAGATGGAGTCGATCGCGTCTGCCGAGAAAGACGACGAGGGCAACGTGACCAAGCCCGGCGCCTTCACCGACGAGCAAATCGCAGGGCTCACCATCGTCGTGCCCGGCACCAACTACGCCGTGACGAGCGAAAGCGCCGAGCGCGTCTCCGGCAGCGTGGCGCTCTCCGAGAAGACCGACATGCTGGAGAAGAGGAAGGCCTGGTTCCACCACGGCTTCGACACCGAGCAGATCATCATGGGGGCGCCCTTCGGGGAGATAGAGGGCGTGAACGCCGTCTCCGACGAGGGCGTCATGGAGGACCGCTCCCTCGTGACCCCGCTCGAGAACGGCAGGAGCCACCTCGAGCTCACCCCCGAGGAGGAGGCCGAGAAGGCGGCCCGCCGGGGCGAGGACCCGGAGGCCGGCCTCTCCTTCTCCTACCAGGCCAGCATGGACCTCTCGGTCAGGTGGGCAGGCGACAGGTCGGCCACCCCTGCGCACGTGGAGATTCCCGCCTACGCCAAGGTGGACGGCGTCACCTACCAGGTGACCGCCATCGAGCCGAGCGCCTTCGAGGGCGCCGTGTTCCTCGCGAGCGTCACGATTCCCGAGGGCGTGACCTCGATCGGCGAGTCCGCCTTCGCCGGCTGCACGAACCTCAAGAGCGTGAGCCTGCCCACGACCCTCAAGACCATAGACTACGCCGCATTCAAGGGCTGCGCCTTCGAGTCTGTCGACATCCCCGAGAGCGTCCGCATCATCGGCGGGGAGGCGTTTGCTGATTGCGTCAGCCTGCAATCTGCGAAGCTATCCGAGGCTGCCCATGTTGGCCAGACGGCTTTTATGGGAACAAGTGTCTCTGGTGATGCAGATGGAGGCAAAACTTGGTTCGGAGCGGGCGAAGCCGAAGCGACGAGTGATGATGCTATAGTTGCTTTTGGTGCATCGTCGGTCGTAGGAACGCGAACCCCATTGCCTCCCTCAACGGTTACGGCGCTTACTCCGGATCATGGACACAGACCGTGGTTTGCTGACTATCTCGACCCGGGAATTACCGCAATCTATCACTCGGTATACAGTGCTGATATTGGAATGGAGCATTGGTCCGAACATGACCGATATCCTGCTTTTAAAGATATCGACTCAAGCTCTGCCACCATTGACCTGGGCGATCGATTTCTATATTGGAAAACATCTGGCGGTCTGCCGAGCATCATAGCCCGACAAGAGGATGGCAAGCTGTTTGTAGGCATGATGGGGCATCGAGCGGTGGCGGATTCCAGCGACATTAGTCTCTTTCAGCACGCCATAACTTTTGGAGCGGCACGGACTGGCGGCTCTTTCTTCGGAGCATCAGAGATTAGCTGGCGTGAGAACGGTCCTTATGGGGCTGCCATTGCTAGTGAAGCTTGGGGATCATGGAAATCCCATAATGAGCTGACGCAGTTTTGTGGCATTCTGACAGCAGGTCGTTCGTCGGTTACCTTCTCCACCTCTGCTGGTCTCTCCGCAGAGCTAACGTTCCCGGATAGCTATAAGCGCACGGCTAGCGAGGGTGGCAATGTCGAAGTGCTGCTCAAGCCGGGCGAGCGCGTCGAGCTTCCCAATATTGAGAATGCCAAGGAGGGCTACTACGGCGCCTGGAAGATAACTGCTGGCGGTTCTGGCTCCATCACGACCGAGGGCGACAAGGTCATCTACACGGCCGGGTCGACCGGCACAACAGTTACCGCTACCTTTGCGCGGGTTAATGCTCTTGGGCTGGACACCAATGGCGGTGCTTGGAACGGGGCCGGCGCTCCGGACAAGACTACGTACAACTCGGGTGACACCTATACGCTGCCGCGCAATCTCG